>JAIRXH010000074.1 GCA_031268385.1 Treponema sp.
GTGCTCCCCGCGCGGCGCCGGGAGGCCTGCTCGGGGGAGAAGCGGCCCTGTTCCGGGCCCAGGCGGCGAACGCTTCCTTTACGGCGAAAAACGACGCGCGGTGGGGACAGCCCGCGCAGAGCACGGGCGGACGCGGAGGCGGAAGGGGGACGTCCCGCTCCGGGCGCGGGGCGTCCGCCGGGGCGGGGCCGCCTTCCTCCGCCTTGTTCCCGGAAAGGAACGCCCGTATTGTTTCGGCCGCAAGGGCGGCGGTGTATTCCCCGGCGCGGGGCATGTCGAGCGAGTACTTTCCCCGCACCTTTACCGGAATGCCGAAAAGGCCCGAAAGGCGTATCAGCTCGTCTTCGATGACAGGATCAAGTTCCTCAAGTACAAGGACTTCCAGAAGTCCGTCAAGAAAACTCAGGCCCAGTTTTTCGGACAGGGGAAAAACGCCGGCCTTGAAGAGCCGGTAGGGGGAAACGCCCGCCCCCGGCGCGGAGAGGTCTTCGAGCGCCTCAAGCGTGTAGGCCCAGCTTACCCCCCCTGCCGCAAGGCCCTTTGTAACGGGCCGCGCCGGGGCGTTTTGAGGGGGGGCCGGACGCCCTTCGCACACGTCATAAAGGAGGTTTCCCCTGTACGAGGAAAATTCCTCCCCCATGGCGGCGAGATCTTTTTCAAGCTGAAGGTGGTTCCGGTAGGCAAGGCTGGGGAAAATGACCCAGCGGCCGCCCGACTTGTCAAAGCCGGAAGGCGCTCCGGCAGGCAGGGGATCCTGGATCTCTACCGAGGCGTAACTGTGGCAGACGCGCGTTGTGGGGCGGAACAGCACCGGGCGGCGGTATTTTTCCGAACAGGCGAAGGCGTCGGCCATCATGAGGTACGCTTCTTCGGGCGACGAGGGATCGAAGAGGGCAAGTTTGGCGAATTGCGCGAAACGGCGGGTATCCTGCTCTGTCTGGGATGAAAGGGGGCCCGGATCATCGGCGACGGCGACCACAAGGCCGCCCTGGACGCCCAGATAATTGAGGCTCATGAGCGGATCGGAGGCGACATTGAGTCCCACCTGTTTCATGGTTACAAGCGCGCGGGCGCCCGCCATGGCCGCGCCCGCGGCGACTTCCAGCGCGGCCTTCTCGTTTACCGACCACTCGACATAGACGCCGGAATCTTTTTCGCGCGCGTACAGGGCGGCCGTTTCAAGGATCTCTGTGGAAGGCGTGCCTGGGTAACCTGCGACAAGCCGTACCCCGGCGCGCAGCGCCCCAAGCGCGGCCGCTTCATTGCCCATAAGGAGTTTTTTCATGGCGGGAACTACAGCACGCTCTGCAAAAACTGCCTGGTCCTGTCGTTGGAAGGGCTGCTGAAGATCAGGTCCGGTTTTCCGGTTTCGAGTATGGCCCCTTCAAACATGAAGACCACGCGGTCGGCTACCTCTCTGGCAAAACCCATTTCATGGGTGACGACAAGCATGGTCATGCCCGCCTGGGCAAGGCCCTTCATCACCGTTAACACTTCGCCCACAAGTTCGGGATCAAGGGCGGATGTGGGTTCGTCGAAAAGCATGATGCGCGGCTCCATGGCAAGGGCCCGCGCTATGGCGACCCGCTGCTGCTGGCCGCCTGAAAGCTGTCCGGGATACGCGTCCATCTTGTCGTCAAGCCCGACGCGCCCCAGGATCACCCGCGCCTTTTCCCGCGCCTGGTCGGGGGGAACCCTGCGCACATGAACGGGGGCAAGCATCACGTTTTCAATTGCCGTTTTGTGGGGAAAGAGGTTGAAATTCTGAAACACCATTCCCACTTCAAGGAGGGACTTGTTCAATTCCTGGTGGCTTATGCCGTGGGTGTTCACCCCTCCCCTGCAATCAAAGAGGAGTTTGTCTTCAATGTAGATCTTTCCCGAATCGATTTTTTCAAGCCGGTTAAGGCTGCGAAGGTAGGTGGATTTTCCCGCGCCCGAAGGCCCTATGATGCAGACCACTTCCCCCTGTTCCACCGCGAGCGACACGTTCTTCAGCACCGCAAGGGGACCCCTTCCCTGTTTTCCCTGGAAAGTCTTGCAGGCATCGACGGTTTTTATCATTGACATGGGCAGCTCCGCAACCGTTCGGGCATCTTACACATAGACCGAATATTTCCTTTCAAGTTTATGGAAAACAAACGTAAAGACCGCGGTAATGATAAGGTAGAGTACCATTGCCGGTATATACACCATTGCCGATCCTGTGGACGATGAGATGGACCGGGTTACCTTGGTTATGTCGGTAAGGGCGATAATCGAAACAAGGGAGGCGTCCTTCAACATCATGATGAACTCGTTCCCGACAGGCGGAATGAGCCGCCTTATGGACTGGGGAATTATTACCAGTGCCATGGTTTGGCTGTAGGACATGCGCAGCGCCTTTGCCGCCTCGAACTGGCCCCGGTCTATGCTCTGTATCGCCGCCCTGATAATCTCCGCGCAGTAGGCCGCCGAATTGAGGCTGAAGGCGATAAAGGCGGCGATGAAGCGGTTGTTTATGGTAAGGACGGGGGTTATCTGGGGAAGTCCGTAGTAAATGAAGTAGAGCTGCATAAGGAGGGGCGTACCCCTGAAAAAGAAAACATACGCCGAACAGATTCTGTTAAGCCAGGGTTTTTTTGACATCTTGCCCAGCGCGAGAAAAAGGCTCCCGACAAGGCCCGCCGAAACGGCGAGGATCGTAAGCCACAGCGTGACCCTGGAGCCTTCCATCAACTGCACCACCCAGACGGCGATGGTTCCGAAAAAGTTTCTGACCTTTTGGGGGGCAAGGGGCAAAGCGCCAAACACGGCCAGGGCCAAAAGAACGCACGCGGCGGCCAGGAGCAAAAAATACAGAAAGACAAAGAGGTATTTGCGGGTTATTCTGTACACCCTGTCTTTCCGCAGGGCGTAAATGTCCCCGGTAACAAGAATGACAAGGAGAATGCCCCAGCACACGCACAGCAGCGCCCCCTGGATGTACCGGTTTGCCCAAAAGCCGTCAAACAGACTGAACAGCAGATAGTACAAAAGCAGGGGAAGCCACAGCTCCGCGAAAAAAAGCGAAAGAACAAACCAGCGCTTTCTGTACAGGGGGATAGTGTCGTAATCGGCGCCTTCATACACGGTGAACATCAACAACACCCCCTTTGGGAAAACGGGGAAACCGCCCCCGCTTTCCTTTTCCGCCGGCGAAAGCCCCAGGGAAACGCCGGTTTACCCGCGTTCGAATAAACCGGCGCGCCCCTAGCGGACGGAAGAAACCACGTCGGTCCTGAAAACATCCTGCGAAATCTTCTGCAAAGTCCCTTCGGCGTACAGATCGTCAAGCGCTTTGTCAAGGACGCCGGTAAGGGCGTCATTGCCTTTTTTAAGGCAAATAGCGAGCACTTCGTCGTTGCTCACCTCGGCGGTAATCTCGAAGGGATTGTTCGGCCTTGAAAGATATTCCGCCGCCACAACGCTGTCCACGAGGATAACGTCAACCCGGTTGAGGGTCAATTCGTCAAAGCAGTTCATTACCTTGTCGTATTCAAAAACTTCGACCTTTGCCCCGGTTCTCTCTATCCATTCGGTTGCCAGGGTATCGGAAGTGGTTTCCGCCTGATAGGTAAGCCGCAGCCCCGGAACCTCTTCCAGGCTTTTGGGCTTGACCCTGGAATCCCCGCGCGCCACAAGCAGCTGGGAATTCGCCACATAGGGTTTGGTGAAGTTGTAAAGGAGCGCCCTTTCTTCGGTGTAGGTAACGGAAGAGATGATACAGTCGTACTTGCCGGTCTCTACCCCGGCGAAGATCCCGTCCCACGCGGTATCCACCCATTCAACCCTGAGCCCCAATTTGGCGGCAAGGGCCTTGGACAGTTCCACATCAAAGCCAATGGGTGTTTTCCCGTCGGTGTCAAAGTACTCCATCGGCGGATAGCCGATTTCCATACCCACGGTAAGCACTCCCTCTTTGATGGTAAGGCCGCCCGACTGCTTTGTCCCTCCCGCAAAAAGGGATCCCGTCAGAAAAAACAGCGTGACAAAAAACACCGCCGCGGTTCCTGTTTTCATGCTTGTCCTCCAAAAATGTAAGGTAACGGTTCACGGAGCCAATTCAAAACCGGCCGGTTCCGAAAAAGCCCCTCAAGTATACCGCGTTCATTTTTTTTGTGTCAATGAAGCTGTTCCCCAGGCCAAGACACGCGGCGGGGCGTCATCCTGTTTTTACCGGTTTCCCCGACGACGCGGACTCGTACATGGCGTCAATGATCTTCATGAGGATAAGGGCTTCTTCCGGGGTGTTAAGCGGCTTCGAGACGCCCCGCGCCGCTTCTATGAAATTTGCCGCGCAGGCCGTGCGGCCCATGGATTCGTCCTTTTCGGTCCTGGGGACAAGATCGACCTGGACGCCGTATTCCTCAATAAAAAGACGAGAGCTGTCCACGCTCGTTTCGTCAAGGCCGTCAACACCGAAAAGCCGCTCCACCTTTCCCCCCGCCCTGGTTCCCTGAAAGGTAACGGACACTACTTCGCGTTCGTTCATCTCCGCCCAGGAACTGCGTATCATAAGGCACTGGCCCGTTTTGAAGGTGACCATGGCATGACAGGCGGATTCAACGTCGGTAACGCCGCCTGAAAAATCGGGAATGCCCCAGGGACCCTTGAAGCTCTTGTTGCCCATGAAATCGTAATAGGCGGTTCCCAAAAGATAATCCGGTTCGGGAAAACCCATGAAGTACAGGGCCAGATCCAGCATGTGGGGAAGATCTATTACCGGACCGCCGCCCGAAAGGGCCTTTGAAGTAAACCAGCCGCCGAAACCGGGAATGCCGTTCCGCCTGATCCACGACGCCTGGGCGGAATTGATGGTTCCAACTCTGCCGTCCCGTATGTAGTTCATGATTGCCTGCGATTCCGGCCGGGCCCTGTTGTTAAAATCAAACATCAGGATCTTCCCCGCCTTCCTGGCGGCCTCAAGCATTTCTCCCATTTCGCGGGCGTTAAGGGCCGGGGGCTTTTCGCAGTAAACATGCTTCCCCCGGGCAAGCGCCTCAAGGGCAAGCGGTTTGTGGAATTTGTTCGGGGTAACTATCGAGACGGCGTCAATTTCGGGAGAACCGGAAAGCATCCGCGAAAGATCCTCGTACACCCGCGGGATCCCCCACTTTTCCCCAAAGGCCCGCGCGCGGTCAATGGCCGTGTCCGCCATGGCGACAACTTCCGCCCCCGCGCGGGTAAAACCCTCGCAGTGATAACGCGCCATGTTTCCCGCGCCGGCAATGCCGACTTTCATTCCCGCCATACCAGAATCCTCCCGTTATTCCCGTGATCTTTTCTTGATCATCTGCAGCGCGATTGCAAGAAGGAGGATGATCCCCTTCACCGTATTGTTAATCTCGGTACTCAGCTCGAAGGCGTCGATAATGCGGCTGACCATTGTAAAAGACATGGTGCCGAAAACGATGCCCGCCACATGCCCCTTGCCGCCCGACATGCTGATTCCCCCCAGAACAATGCCGGCGATGGCGTACATTTCAAAGCTGATGCCGGTATTGGCCGGAGAAACACTGCGGTTCATGGCGACATTGACAAACGAGGCAAAGCCCACCAGAAGACCGCAGATCACAAAAAGGCTTACCTTGAGCCATTCCGTGTTGATGCCCGCGAGCCGGGCGGCCCTGGCGTTGCTTCCCAGCGCGTAGATCCTCTTGCCGTATTTGGTAGAGGTGCACATGTAGGTAATTACCGCGGCCACAACAAGGAACATCAGCCCCACAATGGGAACGGTCGCCAGGGGCGAATTGCCGAAACCGTAGTGAAAGGCGCTGAAGGAAGACAGCGAAGAATCGAGTTCGTAGAGCCTTGAATGGCTGATGTACAGGGCCAGCGAACGGAAGATAAGCATGGTCGCCAGCGTGACGATAAAAGGCGGCATTTTCGCGATGCCGACCAAAAGGCCGTTGAAAAGACCCGCCGCGATTCCCATTACCAGGCTCGCCACAAGCGCGGCAGCGACATTGTTGGTCGCGTTATACACCATGACGGTAAGGCCCGACATGAGCACCAGGCCCGAACCGACGGACAGGTCTATATCGCCCACCAGGATCACCAGCGCCATGCCAAAACCGATAATGCCCAGTACCGCGCTCTGGCGCAGCACCAGCATGATCCCGGACCAGGTAAGGTTCTTGCTTACCAAAACAAAGGTTATAAAAATCGCGATAAAAATAATCACATAGCTGTAACTGCCCCAAAATCCCAGTACGCTGTCCCCCGCTTGCCGGGCGGCGCGGACAGCGCCGCCTTTTCTATCCGCCGGCCTGCCGTGTCCGGGGGCTTCATACTGTTCCAGTCTTTCGGCATCACTCATCTCTTTTCTCCGTTTTGGTTACACCGCCGCCGGCACCGCGCCTGTGGCGTGCAGCATCACCGTGGTTTCGTCCATGCTGTTCCGGTCAAGAACCGCGTGCACGCTGCCGTGATAAAACACCACGCATTCGTCCGCCACTTTCTCGATCTCCGGAATCTCCAGTGTGTTGACCAGTATTGTCTTGCCCTGTTCGGACAACTGTAAAATCAGCCGGTAAATTTCACCCTTGGCCCCAACGTCTATTCCCTGCGTGGGATTGTCAAGGAGGAAAATATCCGCGTTGGTATTAAGCAGGCGGGCCAGAATTATCTTCTGCTGGTTCCCCCCCGAAAGGCTCGTAACAAGATCACGCCAGGAGTTATCCTTGATGTTGAGAATCTTCTTGTAGCCGTTGTATTTGGCGACTTCCTTCTTTTTGAAAATGTGGGGAATACGGCCGGAAAGGGTATGTTCTGATATGTATTCATTCTCCAATATCTGCATGAACGGCAGGATGGAATTTTCCTTGCGGTTGGTGGGAACCATGCCGATACGGGCAATCTTCATCGCGCTGTGTATGCTGAGCCTCTTCATCTCCCTGCCTGACACGGTGAATTTTCCCCCGCTGAAAGGAACGGCCCCGAACATGGCCTGCATCAGGCTGCTCGCGCCGGAACCGGCAAGGCCCGTAAGGCCGATGATCTCCCCCCGGCGGACCTTGAACGATATGTCATGAAACCCCGGCCCTGAACAGCGATCCAGCTCCAGGATCACCTCTCCCTGGCCGCGCGTCTCGTATATTTCCCTGTCCGATATGTCCCTGCCCACCATGGAGGCGGTTACCTCCCGTGGGGTAGTTTCGCTTATTTTTCCCGTTTTGATGAAACGTCCGTTGCGGAGCACCGTGTAACGACTTGCGATGGTAAAAATTTCGGGCATCTTGTGGGAAATAAAAATAAAGGTTATTCCCTTTTTCTGAAGCCCCCTTATAATGGAAAAAAGACTCTCGATTTCGCTCGTGTTAAGGGCCGTGGTAGGTTCGTCCAGAATGATAAGCCGCGCACGGGCGTCAAGGGCCTTCGCGATTTCAAGGAGCTGCTTCTGGCTTGTTTCCAGATTTGCCACGAGAGCCTTGGGGTTTATGTTGACCCCCAGTTCGGCGAACAATTCCTGTGCCCGCTTTATCATGGCCCGTTTGTTCAGGGTACGGGTTCCGTAGAGGATTTCCTTTCCCAGAAAGAGATTTTCAAAGACAAGCAGATCGTTAAACAGGTTGAGTTCCTGGTGGACAAAGGCAACTCCGGCCTTTTCCGATCCGGTTACCGATTCGTTTTCAAGGGTAACGCCGTTTACAATAACGGAGCCAGAATCCCTGGTGTAGACGCCCCCCAGAATGTTCATCAGCGTTGATTTGCCGGCGCCGTTTTCCCCAAGCAGGGCGTGAACTTCCCCTTCCTCCACTTCCAGACCGACATCACTAAGGACGGGCACGCCGAAAAAGGACTTGTAAATATGCCGCATGGTAAGTATGTTCATGGAAACTCTCAATTACAGTACATCAAGGGAAGCCGTTCCACAAACTGAAATTGTGAAACAGCCTCAAACAGGACGGCCCCGGCCGCCGGAAAACCCGGCGCTCGAACCGGAGCCGCCTTTCCCGGCCGAACGGGAGCCCGGCCGGAAAGAAGGCCGCCTCAAGGGTAACGCCGATTAACGTGCGGCCAATCAGCGTTACCCAGGCAGCCTTCCCTACACGTCAGTCAAAACCGCGCCAGCTGGGGTTGTTTTTGTTGGCGGCCCAGCTTGCCGTATCGACAAGGTGCGGCGGCTCGTGGAAACGTTTGGTCGCCCTGTCGGTAAAGTGGACACCGACATCCTGCCCGTTCAGGTGATCTTCCATGAACTGGATGGCGTCTACAAAGAAACCGGGACGACAGGTGGGGCTCATGATCGCCACGCCGTCGGGCTGGTAGAGCTGGTTGCCGGCGGCTGCCTTGGTCCTGCCCATCACGTCGTACAGGGCGGTAAGGCCGCCGCAGCCGGTGATAACCTTGACGGTGGATTCAAAGACCGCGTTTTCGGCGGCCTTGGCCGGGGTCTGGAGCAGTTCCAGAATACCCATGACAAATTCATCGTCCATGGTCCACATCCATTTTGCCAAAGTCTGGGGGGTCTTGCCGGAAATATACGATTCAAAATACTGCTTGGCATTGTCCCTCGACCAGTTGGCTACCTGCGAAGAGATAATGGCGCTCCCTATCTGGGCGTCCGTCCATCTTCTGTCGGCGGGAATGGTATGGGCCGCGCCCTGGTCGTCGTTGAAGGGACGCGCTCCGGTGAGGAATTCCCGGAAACCGTCGCCGCGTTCCTGACTTACCGCCGAGTTGTCGCCGGGGAGTTCCCAGATCGCCTCGCCGGGGGTAAGGCCCTTCTGCACCATATAATACGCGGCGCCCGCGCCTATGGCGTAGTTGTCGGCGCTCATGGCGATAACCATTTTCTGCCTGATAAGGGGGCTTGTCCCGTCAAGAAGCCTGTCAAAGAGGATAAGCGGAATGTTGGCGTTGGCAATCTGCTCCACCGCAGCCTGTACCATGTTGTCGCTTGCCTGAATAACGACGCCGGCGGGCAGCCTGCTTTCCGCCATCATGGCTTCAATCTGTTTAATCTGATCATCCGGGCTGCCGGCGCTTCTGAACACATAGTTGTACTTGCCGCCCGCCGCGTTGAGCTGGCTGATTTTCTCCTCGGCAAAGCGCGCTGCCGATCCGGTCCACCCATGATCGGGTGTGGGGCCGAACACATACACCGTATTGCCGACTTCTTTCTTGCTGCCGGCAAATACGCTGCCGGTCATGGCCAGCATCAGTACCGCGGCGAACAAAACGACGATTGCTTTTTTCATACCTCGTTCTCCTTCGACATAAATTTGAAACATGAACCGTTTTATCTTACAGGGATTGCATCAAAAATGCAAGGCCGAAGACAAAGCTCTGCTTTGTCTTCGGCTGGGGAGTTTTGCGGCAGGGCGCGGGTGCTTCATGCCGCGCGGAGCTTTGGCGGCGGGGGGAATTCATGCGGGCGGCGCGAAGGACAGAAGAGCCGCAAAACTCCACGCAACGCGCCCCTGGAGTTTTACGGCATCCAAACCCCGCGTAACCGCCGTAAAACTCCTCGGGTGAAGGCGAAGCAGAGCTTCACCTTCACCCGGACACCCGGTGATTTCCCGGTGGGGTGGCAGGGGGAAAAGCGTCCTCCGCAAGGAGGATGTTTTCCCCCTGCCAGGACCCCCGATACATCCCTATGGTGTCCTTTCTTACGGGATGATCGCCTGCATGATGGGCCCGACGGGGCCTTCGCCTTTTTCGCCGCCTTTTTCGTTTTCGTATTTGAGGCAGAAGTAGACGGTCTTGCCCGAGTCGCCGTCGAAGTCGAAGCGGTACTTCTTCTTGTGGGTCAAGACCGAGTGCGGCAGGTCTTCGCCGGTGGCCGGCGGAGAAGCAATGCGGTGCCTGGCACCCATATTCGCAGGGTCAAGGATGCCGTAGTGGATGCGCACGCCCCAGTCCGCGCGGGGGTCGTCGGTGCCGCCTGTGACGGAGCGGATGTGGTCAAGCTCGATAAGGTGCCTCCCGGGGTAGGTAATGTCGGCTTCCGGCTGGTCTTTGGGCGCGGGCACCGGCGTGTGGGTGGTGTCGTGGACGGGGCAGCCGATTTTTTTCCGCTGGGCGTCGGTGACGAAGCGGGAATAGAGGATGAACTCGTTGTTGAAGTCCCGCAGCACTCCCTTGCCCGCGGCCAGGGCCTCGTCCTTTGCCAATACGTCGGCGGAGGTGTGGGGCGTCTTGAGCTTGCTCCAGGCGTTGTACCAGGCCGCGTAGGCCCCGTTGAGCTCGGTGATAGCGTCCGCCGGGATGTGGGTCCACACGGGGCTTTGGCCGGTGGTGTACTTGTTGACCACCTGGCAATAGTTCTTGAAGAACGCGTCGAATTCGGCTTCCGCGGAGGGAATCCAGTCGGTATTACGAGGCATATAGTGCTCCTTTGTCCGCCCCAAGCGGACTTTTTTGGAAGATTACGGCGGCATGTTCCGCCGCAGTGCGCCTGTTTGTTAGTACGAATGGAGTTTCGGCCCTGCGAAAACTCCCAAGCCCACAATCGCGGGTTATGGGCAGCCCAATACCAAAAGTTTTGGGCTGCCTACCTTCCGCCGTGGTTTGTTTGTCTTCCACCGTGGATGGAGTTTCGGCCCTGCCGAAACTCCCAAGCCCAAAACCTACGGTTTTGGGCAGTCTACCTTCCAGGATGGTTTGTCCACCTTTCGCCGTGGTTTGTCTATCTTCCACCGTGTTTTGTCCTACCTTTTAGCGCGAATGGCTTTTGCCGTGTTTTCCGGCTCGTCCGCCAATAGCGACCACCCCGGAAACACTCGCCCTGGAGTTTTACGGTATCAGACTGTGTAAAAACTGGACTGCGCTGACATTTCCGGCGTACAACCTGAAACGTGCAATCAGTATTGTGGGGGTGGGAACCCTGATAAAAGCCATAGCCCGATGAGAGGGAGGGGAAGTATGCCCGTGTGAAACCGGCCGCGCCATTCCCCGTTTTTCCATCTCTTTGCCAAAGACAATAGGGAGTTTTTACACAGTCTGAGCCGCAAAACTCCTGGCAAAGCTGCGTTTCATTTTCGGCTGGCAAAGCTGCCAGGGCGCCTGCGTTTACTTTTTCAACGTCACCATTTCCCTGCATACAACATAGAGCTTGTTCCAAAACCCGGTTGGTGCGTAAACTTTGTTTGCGATGGAACAAGATCAGCAAACAAAAAATTCGTGCTGTAGTGAGGTTTGCGGTAAATTCTTTCCAAAACGGGAATTGCCGGTAACCACCCATAGTTGCCCCCTCCCGGTTTTCCGGGAAAACATTTTGGTTTCCAGGGAAAACGCCATGGTTTCCCTGGAAAAGATTTTGGTT
>JAIRXH010000086.1 GCA_031268385.1 Treponema sp.
GAAGGCCGCGTCGTGTTCTCCGCCGCCCACCGTGAAAACGCCGCCCGCATCTACTGGCATCTGGACGGCGTTTATCTGGGGGAAAGTTCTGTCTTCCACGAGATGGAGGCCCGGCCCGGACCGGGCTTCCACACCCTTACCCTGGTCGACGGCGCGGGCAACACCATTATCCGCCGTTTTGAGGTGCCGGCCGCCGCCGATTAGTACCCTGTAACACCCGAAATTTGGCGCCAGGCGCTCTTGGGTAACGCTGATAAACGTGTGGCCAATCGGCGTTACCCAGGTTTTTTTCTCGTTTTCCCTGAAGATGTTATAGTATTAACCACTGACCACACAGAAAACTTAGGCCTTTCAGGTCAAAAATCGAGCCTTTGTCCGTGTTTGTCAGTGCCGTCCGTGGTAAAATTCTTCAATTTTGAAACATCCGCGTAAGGTGAGTTATTAAGAAATTGTTACGCGGAAACCCATATAGGCGCGGGTTTTCCGCACGCCGCGCAGAAACAGGAGGCGTTCTTCAGCGTGAGGCCCGATGTTTCCACGCGGTAACCGTTCCGCCTGACAAGCGCCGCCCCGCAGAAGGGGCAGAAGGTATCGCTGAATCTGCCGTCCCCGCGTATGTTGCCGGTGTACACGTATTTGAGGCGTTCCGACGCCCTCTCCGCCGCCTCGATCAGTTTGGCGGGATCCGTCGCCGGCGCGTTCCAGCGGTAATCGGGATGACAGGCCGAAAGGTGCCAGGGCACCGGGCGCGATGTTTCCTCAAGCTCAAGGCCGGCGATAAAGGCGGCGCACGCGTCCATTTCTTCGGGGCTGTCGTTCATTCCCGGCACGACAAGGGTGGTTATTTCGACATGGACATTCATTCCGCGTGCAAGGACGATGAAGTCCAGCACGGCCTGGAGGCTGCCCCCGAGGATCTTCGCGTAGGTTTTTTCCGAAAAACTTTTAAGATCCACATTGACGGCATCGGTCAGCGCGAGTATTTCCCCGGCCGGAACGCGGTTGACGCAGCCGTTGGTAACAAGGACATTGGCCGCCCCGGCTTTTCTTGCCGCCTTCATGCAGTCAATGAGGTACTCGGCGTGTATCAGCGGCTCCGAATAGGTGTAGGCGGCAAGCCCCCCGCATTCCACCGCCGCTTCCGCCGCGCGGGCGGGGGACAGATACCGGCCGGTAACAGGCCCCTCAATCCGGGAGATTCGCCAGTTTTGACAGAAAGGACAGTGCAGATTGCAGCCGGCAAATCCAAAGGAGAGGATCCGCGATCCGGGCCTGAAATGGTAGAGCGGCTTTTTTTCGATTGGGTCCGCCGCCATGGCGGTTACAAGGCCGTAGAAGGGGAGTGAAATGCCCGCCGCCCCGCCGGCCTTTTTTTCACCGTTTTCCCGGAACCCGCTCCGGTTTTCCCTGGCTCCGCAGGCTCCCCTTTCCCCGGACCGGATAACGCAGCGCCGGGGACAGAGTTCACAGCGGAGCGCCTTTCCGGCGGGCGAAAAGAAACGTCCCGCCGCGGCCGTTCCGTCCGGGCCGCCGCGCGGACAAGATCCGTCCCCAAAGGATGTCACCTTTCCGCGGCCGCCTGTCTGTGGACAAAGCGGTTCCTTATCGCCTGTGATTTATTGGCGAACCGCACCGGATCGTCCACCTCGAAAGGTTCCAGAATGACTCCGTGGGCGCCCTTGCGTACCCAGAGCTTTGCCAAAGGCACCCCTTCTCCCGACTCGGTTACCGCCGAATGGACTTCCTCGACAAAAAGAATGTCTTCAATCCTGAATTCCAGCAGTGTCAGATCGGAACCCAGCGGATCGTTGATGAGGATAAGTTTGTTTTTTTCCGAAGGATGCTGCCGCGGATACCCGGTAAAGGGAAGGGCGTCTTTGGGGCGTCCTCCCGGATATTTGACTATCTCGCTGAAGGGCAGGGTTTCAAGATAACTTCCTATACTCAAGCGGTTGTGCCTCCTTCTTTTACTATAACCCTCCGCGCCGCCTCTTTCAATTAAGGGAAGGAAGGGGTACTATGGACAAAGAGGGGGGAAGGCAAGTGGACACTTTTCTTTTTCAGGATGATTCCCTTGTAATGCCGGAAGAGGGCGCGCCCATCCTGTTCCGGGGACTGTCCCCCGAAATCATCAAAAAAAACTTCGTTTCCGCCGTCTTTTTTGCCACCGGTTCTCCTGAAGATCCCCTGACAGCCGCGTATATTCCCCCGAAAGAACCTCTTCCCCAAGGATGGAAGGCCCTTCCCCTGCGGCACTGGCTTTCCCAGGTTTCGGCCGGTACTATCATGTACGATCCTTTGGCGGCCGGTTCCGCGCTCAGGGCTTTTCACATTGTCCAGTGGCGCGCCGAGTCCCGTTTTTGCGGAAGCTGCGGAACGGCGAATGCCGACGCGCCGGACGAACTTGCCCGGCTTTGTCCGGCCTGCGGAAGGCGTGAATACCCCCGAATTTCCCCCGCGGTGATCACGATTGTCATAAATGACGAAGACAAGGCCCTTTTGGCGCACAACAACAAATTCGCGGACGGCATGTACAGCCTTGTCGCCGGTTTTACCGAGGCGGGGGAAAGCCTTGAAGGCGCCGTCGAACGGGAAATCCTTGAAGAAGTGAACCTCAAGGTTACCGGCATACGGTATATCGCGTCCCAGCCCTGGCCTTTTCCCAATTCCCTCATGCTGGGTTTTGCCTGCCGCTGCGCGGGAGGTGAAATCAGGCCCGACGGCAGGGAGATAAGCGACGCCAAATGGTTCAGCCGGGATTCCCTTCCCCTTATTCCCGGTTTCGGCTCCGTTTCCCGCTATCTCATTAACCTCTGGATGGAAAATTCGCTGTAAACCGCGCCGGAGACCGGCCTGAAACAGGCGGACGGCGGGGAATTCTTTTGTTTGAAAATGAAATTGTGACAAAAAAAACATTAAAACGCATCCCGCCGTTGACTTTATTATTATATCACGTTACTATATATGGATATTGAGTCTGTTTCAGGACCGGGAGAGTTTTGAAAGAGCCTCTATTCTAATCTAAAAAGGGTTTGGAATAGAATAATTTACCAAAGGAGTCAGATATGGCAGCAATGGATTTGCCAAAAAGTCCGAATGTATTTCATCCGGAAAAGCCCAGTGCGGTCGGGTCGCGGAATTCATTGGCCCAGGAGTACCGGGATCAGCAAAAAGAAGTTAACCAGCTTCTGGAAGAAGAGACCAACAAGGTAATTCACCACCTTACGGGACGGCTTCCCAAAGATGTGCTGGAACGTCTGGATGTCATGGGCGGTCTCAAAGAGAAGCTCTACAATTATTTCAACCAGAATTACCAGAACATGTTCAACCGGTACATGGTCACTTCCGAAGATGAAATGGTCAAAAAGGTCAGGAATTTCATTGACGGGGAAGAAACCAAGGTTCTCGCCCGGTACACCCCCAAGGAAGTGTCGGATCTTCTGGACGCGGTGGGCGGCGCCGACAAGTTCAATACCGGCGAAATCGAAAAATCCATGGTCAACATGTACGGCCATCTGCAGGGGCATATACAGCGGGGGGTCAATGAACTGGAGTCCCTTACCAACAGTATACTCCGCCAGAAAACCGATACCGGCGCCTTTATCCGGGGCGAAAACGCCTATTCCATCGTCAAGTGCGCCTTCAAGGACAATATCAACAAGCCCAAAACCGTTACCGATGTCAAACTTTCGGTCAACATTCTGGATTCAGAGCTTATCAGCCCCATTTTCCACTACCAGGTTACCGTTGAATACCTCATCAAGGATCTTCTTTCCAAACACCTTATCGATGAAATGGACAAGGAGATCGAAAAACTCAAGGACGAGCGTATTGATCAGGGGCAGGAGGAGCTTTCCGACAGCGAGATCCTCTTTACCAAGATCGGCAAGGTGGAAAACTATACCGACGACAACAAGGACGATCCCAAGTCAAGGCGTTACAAGCTTATCGCCAAGTCTATTATGGACCGTCTCCTTGATCTCCGGGCCGAAATAGATCCCGAATCCTTTGACGCCATGAATGTCAGGGAAAACCTCAAAAAACTTATCGACATCGAAAATATCAGGAACCGGGGATTTAACACGGCGATCAATTCCATCACATCCATTCTTGATACATCCCGCATGGGGTATCAGTATATCGAAAACCTCAAAAACGCCCGCGAACTGGTGCTGCGGGAATATGAGGATACCGATACGGAGAACCTTCCCGATGAACGCTATCAGGTCCGGCTGCGCTATCTGGACAATGCCCAGCTTATTGAGGAACGCAAGGCCTACGATGTGCAGATGAAGAGTTTCGAGACCGAAATTCAGCATATCTGGGATCTCCTGTTCGTCATCTACGAAGATACGAAATCCTCGTTCTCGGTGAGCGATTTTACCGATCTGGCCAAAAAGAAGAAGAGCCGGATAGGCAAGATCAAGGAAAAGACCGGCGAACCGGTATACGAGGATATAGACAAGGTGTGGGACGAGATTTCCTTTGTCAAACCGGCGGAAACCGAAGTGGAACGGCTTAACCGCACCTATTTGTACGAAAAAGACAAGATCCGCCAGCGTATCGTCATCATGCGGAACAAGATGAAGGCAATGTACGATTATCAGTACCCCATCGAACGGCGGGTGCTTGAGGAAAGGCTCAAATTCCTTGAAAGGGAATACTACAAATTCGATTACATGATCAATCCCTATCATGTGCAGCCGGGCCTGTTCCTTGACGTTGACATTACTTCCATCAAGCGGAAGAAGACCACCCTCAACGCCATGGCCAATGTCCTCAACGAATTCCTCCATGGCGTGTCCAAGGGCTTCCAGGACGCCGCGTTCGCCTCGTTCAGCCGCAGGCGTTCAACGGTGCGGGAAGACATCAACCAGTCTTTCGCGTCCTCGGACGAGACTTCTTCCCGGGAGACTTCTTCGGGCAGCGCGTACCTGGATCTGATTAATTCAGGCGGCGAGGCGAGCGTATCGGACGGAGCCGCGAAGCCCAAGGCCATAGCCGCTCCCAAACGGGGACGCAAACCCGGCGTTGTAACCGCCAAATCAGGCGGCGCAAAACGGGGCCGCAAACCCGGCAGTGGCAGAAGCGGCGGCGGGCTCCGCGAGGTGTAAGCCGTACCGTAATTGTAAATGTAAAGCCCCCGCTTGAGCGGGGGCTTTTTTGCGCCGGGATTTTTTGTCCGGGTTTCATTCGTGCCTAAGGAAGCACTGATTTATTCGAATGCGAATAAATCAGTACTGCTTTACTGAAGTGAATGTTATCCGGGACTTGCGGCGGTTTAATTCCCGCGCCGGTGACGGCGGTTCATTCCTCAAGGTGAACGATGTCCGAAATGCGCCAGGCGCCCTTGCGGCGCGTAAGGGTAAGTTCGTCAATGCGCGGATGGGAGCCGGGCATGGGTTCCGTGTCTGAATCGGATGCGGCGGCCGGGTCTTCCCCTCCCTGGGGAATCCAGAGGGTATAGGCCGCGCGGTACTGTATTTCTTCTCCCTCTTCATGTCCGCCCGTCTGTTCGATGCCGAGGCCGGAAACGCCGAAAACGGGACGATCGGGCGGAGGGGAGCCCTGATCCAGCCACTCCTGGGCGGGGATGGTTCCCGTTATGCTGTATTCGTAGGCCTGGCGTACGCGGGTAAGTACATAGAAGTTGGTTACCATTTGTATATCGTCCCTGCCCGCCCTGTTTACCGTAAATTCCTGCATAAGCGTGTGATCCAGAGTATCAAAGGCGCCGTACCAGGCGTCAACAACTTCCCGGCTTGTAAGGCCTTCCGTGGTGGGAAGATCCTGCCTTCCCGCGATAATGCTCCGGGCGGCAAGACCGGCGACGACGGCGGCGATGATTACGCCCAAAATGACGGCGGTATTTCTTGCGACAAAGCGGCGGGCGCCGACCGTACGCGCCGTGTTTTTGCTGTACTGTTCCCGTTCCGCTTCCCTTTGTTTCAGTTCGCCGCCGCTCAGGGGCTGAAAGAACGACGCGGGTTCCCTTCCGCTTTTCGGCGGTCCCAGAAGATCCCTGATTTCGCCGGGTTTTACCCCTGTCTTTCCCGTTTTCGGCGGGGCGAAGATCCCGTCCACAAGGGAAGAAAGCCGTTCGTCAACGCCGGGAGCGGCAAGGCGGAGGGGAAGGAACACGCCTTCCCGTATGTCCTGGTGTATGCTTTCGGCGTTTCCGCCCTGGAAGGGCGTTTCCCCGGCAATGACGCGGTAGAGGACGGCCGCCGCGGTAAAGACCTCGGCATCCTCTCCGGCGCGATCGGGGTGAACAAAGGGCTCGGCGGAAACAAGGACGGACCCCTCCGCCTGAAGGCACCTGAGGACGAGTCTTCCGGGGGGAAAGAGGACGCTCCCCGAATCGGCGACAAGGGCGGCCGCGGGCCAAAGGGACGCGGTCCGCTTTTCAAGCGGGACGCGCGCCGCCATCCAGTACCGCAGCGCGTCAAGGGCCTTCGCGCCGCCATCGCCCTCTGCCGCGTCCGAATTCAGGATGATACGGTCAAAGCGTTCCCCTTCAAAAAAGGGGCCCCAGATCACCATGGAGCCGTTCCGCTCGACAACGCCCGAGCTTTTCCATTCCTCAACGGCGCCGCCGGACCGGACCAGATAACCGCTCTGGGTAATAAACTGGGCCATCTTCGCCTGGGCAAAAGCGTGGGCGTCAAGACCCGTATCAAAACCGAGAACCTGCCTGCCGTCAAGTTCAAACGTAAAGATGTTTTCGTTCATGTCCTTTCCGTCTTGTCTACCGCGGCGAATAGAGGTAGCGGAAATATTCCATGTCCGTGGTAAGGGTCTTGTCGAATTTCGGCAAAGTGGAACGGTAGGATTCCACGGCCCGCCAGAAATCGAAGAAGTCGCGGTCCAGGTTGTAGGCTTCCGCGTAAATGCCGGCGGCCCCGGCGTCGGCGGTTCCCCGTATGGTTTCGGCCTTTTCATACGCGTCGGAAAAAATGGAGCGCCGCTCGTTTTCCATGCGGCCAAGCCATTCGGCCTTTTTGCCTTCGCCTTCAGAGCGGAACGCCTGGGCAATCTGGTTTCGTTCCTTGATCATCCTGGCATAGACGCTCTGGGTAAGTTCGTCGTTGTACCGTATCTGCCTGGTTACCACATCGATAAGTTCTATGCCGTATTCGGGCACCATGCGGCGGGATCGGGTGAGTATCTCCTCGGCAAGCTGGCGCCTTCCCCGTGCGATGGGCTCCTTGCTTCCCTCGCTCTGTATAAGATCGGGGATCTGCTCGAGGGTATCGCCAATCCCCAGGCTGTCAAGCGAATCGGCTCTTTCAAGGATGATGTTTGAATTCCGCACCGTTTCGCGGAGGTAGTTTTCCGCGATGACGGTACGCACCTCCGAGTCTATTACCTCGGCCAGCTTTTGATAGGCGCCTTCTATGGTGGTAATTGATTCGTAGAATTTCTGGAGATCGTTTATACGCCAGCGCGCGGTGACATCGACCCAGATGTACTGTTTTTCCCTTGTGGGCATGCTCTTCGCTTCCCCGTCCCAGGCCATGATGCGTTTGGGATAGCGGATCACTTCGTCAATGAAGGGCGCCTTGATGTGAAGCCCCGCGTCGGTAACGACCCTTACAAGGCGTCCCATCTGGACTATTACCGCCTGTTCCCCTTCGTCTATGACATAGAAAGGACCGGCAATGAGGATCCCTATGATGATGACGAGCGCGACAACAAGAAAGGTCAGGAATTTTTTCATTACCGTTCTCCCTGGCCTGTCTGCCCGGCTTCGACCCTGGTAGACGCGCCGGACCGGTTTCCGAGATCCCGCAGGGGGAGGAAGGAATCAAGATTCCGGTCTATGATCACCGTTCCTTTGTCATCCTTGAAGACTTCTTCGATCATTTCGTAGTAGAGCCGCCTCCTTGTGACATCGGGATTCCGGCGGTATTCCGCGTAAACGGCGCTGAAACGGGCCGTATCGCCGCGGGCCATGTTTACCCGTTCCGTGGCGTAGCCTTGGGCCTCCTGTATGATCCGCTCACGCTCGCCGCGCGCCCTGGGAATTTCGGCGTTGTAGGCCTGCTGGCCTTCGTTGATGAGCCGGTTCATGTCCTGTTCGGCCTTGTTCACATCGTCAAAGGCCTCCTGGACGCCCGAGGGGGGATCGATGTTCTGAAGCTGAACGGCTATGACGTTAATACCCAGATTGTAGCGGTGAAAGGTTTCGTTCATGGAATCAAGCGCGGCGGTCTGTATGGGGCTCCTTTCCGAACTCATGATGTCCATAATCGCGCGATCTCCCACCAGCATGTTGATGACGGAGCGGGACACGTCCCGTATGGTGCGGGTTCTTTCGTTCACGTTGAAGACCCACGCGTGGGGATCCACGATGCGGTACTGTATGATCCATTCAACATCGGCGATGTTAAGATCGCCTGTCAGCATGGTGGCTTCGTTTATTTCCCCCGAATAAACGGAGGAAATGCCTGTTTGAAGCGTGCGGAAGCCGAACTGTTCGGTCTGCACGTTTTTTATGTTTACCTTGTAGGCCTTGTCTATGCCGAAAGGCAGCCTGAACTGAAGGCCCGGCCCCCGGATGACAAGGAATTTCCCGAATCTTGTTATGACCGCCTCTTCCGACTGATTGACGATAAAAACGCTCGTGGCCAAAAAGATGATGCCAAGGATTACCAGGACGACAATGCCCATTATTCCCGGCGTAAGGAACTTTCCCGTGTTTGACGGGGTGAAATGTTTCATGAAACCTCCACTTTCAATGTTTTCCGGCCGGCTTCCAGTGTCACGTTCTGAAGCCGGTCTCCCTGTAAATTTAAATCTTTAGTGGATGAGAGTAAAGGGGGGGGGATCCCGCCGGAATTTCCGGCCCTTCTTTACACAAAGCCGTATCGTGTATATAATTGTTACATGATATTTCCTCTGGAAGAATTAATTGAATACAACGGCAATATGTACGAGATCACCTCCGCGGCTTCCCGCAGATCCTATCAGCTTTCCATGATTCGGGACCCGGAAATCGAAGATAACGACGGCAAGGTCGTATCCCTGGCGGCCCGTCAGGTATTTCAGAAGGAAGTTGAATTCCGTCTGGACCATTCGGCGCCGGAGGAGTGATACGTCCGGGACTTCTCTTTATACGGAGTCCGCTGCCGCGGGGAAAACGGGGGACCGGGCCGTTCCCGTTTTTGTCCTCTTTGGTCCTACCGCTTCCGGAAAAACGGAGGCGCTCGCCCGGCTTTTCAGCAAAGACAGCCTGTTCCCGGATTTCGCCGGAAAGGCCGAAGTAGTTTCCGCCGATTCAATGCAGGTGTACCGGGGCATGGATATAGGCACCGCCAAGCCTTCTCCCCGGGAAAGGGAAAGACTTCCCCATCATCTTGTAGACATACGTGATCCGCGCGAGCAGTTTAACGCCGGTGATTTTGTCCGCCTGGCGGGGGAAGCCTGCGAGGATATTTGGCGGCGGGGAAAGCTCCCCGTGGTTTCAGGCGGAACGGGTTTTTATCTGCGGAATTTTATCATGGGGCTTCCCGAATCGCCCCCTTCGGACGGGGCGCTGCGGGCCGTCCTCAAGGCCGAACTGGAAAGCCGGGGCGCGGCCTTTTTAATGGAAGAACTTGCGTCAGGCGATCCGGAAAGCGCCGCCCGCATCCATATCAACGACGAATACCGGCTGCTGCGGGCCTTGGAGGTGCTTCGGCAGACGGGGCGCCCCCTGAGCGCCTACAGACGGAACGGCGGCAGGGAAGGACGGTTTGACTTCTTTATCGCCGGTATACGCTGTCCCCGGGAAGAACTGTACCGGCGCGTCAATGAGCGCTGCGCCGCCATGTTTCGTAACGGCCTTGCCGGTGAGGTACGGCGCCTTGCCGAAGCAGGTTACGGTCCCGGCGATCCGGGGCTGCGGGCCATAGGTTACCGTGAGTTTTTTACAGGGGACGGGAAAGGCCCCTTTGCCGTTTCGGAGGATCTTGCCGCTGTAGAGGAGCTTGCCGCGAGGAACAGCCGCCGTTACGCCAAACGGCAGATCGTCTATTTTGCCTCCGTTCCCGGTGTGCGGTGGATAGATACGGAAGGGGAAAGCTCCGGTATGGCGGAGCGTCTTTTCGGTATTCTTTTTCCCGTGTGGCAATCTTCCTTCCGTCTTCCGGTATCTTGACCTTTTTGCGCGGCTGCTGCATACTGGAGGAAATTCTGAACACGGGTTCCATTATGGTGGAATCCAAGGAGACGCCAGAGTGCCCTGCGGAAGAAAACGCAAACTGAGAAAGATTGCGACCCACAAACGCAAGAAGAAGCTGCGGAAAAACAGACACAAGAACAAATAGGGCGCCGGTGAGCAGCGGCAGGTTTATTCGCAAGCGGATACATACCCGGAGGGAACGGCGATGCTCCGTGCGGACCGCGGGTTTGCGTTCCGTGGCGGGGTTTGTTATTTCCGGTCCCTTTTGGAACAAAAGCAAAAGATGAATTTTTATTCTTTTTTGTCTTCCATTCATGAGCCGGGGGATCTCAAAAGCCTTGATTTCGGGGAGTTGAACCGGCTTGCGGCCGAGATACGGGAAGAAATAATCCGTACCGTAAGACGCAACGGCGGACATCTGGCTTCCAATCTGGGCGTGGTGGAATTGACTATTGCCCTGCACCGGGTGTTCAATTCCCCCCGGGACAGGATAGTCTGGGATGTGGGGCATCAGTGTTATGCCCACAAGCTGCTTACCGGCCGTTTTGATTCCTTCCGGAGCCTCCGGCGTATGGGCGGAATCTCCGGTTTTCCCAAACGATCCGAAAGTCCCCACGACGCCTTCAACACGGGCCATGCCTCGACCTCCGTTTCGGCGGCGCTGGGGCTCCTTGCCGGCGACAGGATACTGGGCGGTAACGCCAGAACTGTCGCGGTAATAGGCGACGGCGCCCTTACGGGCGGGCTTGCCTACGAGGCCCTTTCCCACGCGGGGCAGCTGGGTCTTCCCCTTGTGGTGATACTCAACGACAACAAGATGTCCATAAGCTCCAGTGTCGGGGGGCTTTCCAAATATTTAAGCCGCCTTTCCATGAAGCAGAAGTACCAGCTTTTCCGCCGTACCTTTGATTCCCTTGTCAAAAAAATACCCCTGTGCGGGGAGCTTCTCTTCGCCGTCATACAGAGGCTGAAGCGCGCCGTCAAGGCCGTTTTTTATATGGACAATTTCTTTGTCGATCTGGGATTTGAATATGTGGGACCTATAGAGGGCCACCACATAAGGCGGCTTGCCGAAGTTTTTGAGGATGTACGGAAGCTGGAAAGGCCCGTGGTGATCCACGTGCTGACGCGCAAGGGCAAGGGGCTGGGTTCCGCCGAACGGGATCCCGGCGCTTACCATGGAATCGCCGCGCTGGAGCCGGTCTCGGGCGTGGAAACCGCGGCCGGGGGAGGCCGGCCGTCCTTTACCGGTGCCTTTGGAAAGGCGCTGTTCGAGGCGGCCGCACGGGACGGCCGGGTAACGGCGGTAACGGCGGCCATGGAAAAGGGAACGGGGCTTTCGGAATTCAGGAAAGCCTTTCCCGGCCGTTTTTTTGATACGGGTATAGCGGAGGAGCACGCGGTTACCTTTGCCGCCGGCCTTGCCGCGCGGGGACTCAGGCCGGTGGCCGCCGTCTATTCCACCTTCATGCAGCGCGCCGTGGATCAGGTCATACATGATGTGTGCCTCCAGAATCTGCCGGTGGTTTTTGCCCTTGACCGCGCCGGGTTTGTCGGGGAAGACGGCGAGACCCATCAGGGGCTTTTCGACATTTCTCTTTTCCGTTCCGCTCCCAATATGACGCTGCTTGCCCCCGCGGACGGCGCCGAGCTTGCCCTCATGCTGAAGGACGCCCTTGAAGACGGCGGCGGACCGGTGATGATCCGCTATCCCAAGGCTCTCTGTCCGCCCGGGGAAAGCGCCTTCTCCCTGCCGCTTGAAAGGGGCCGCGGGGTATTTGTACGCCGGGGGGAAGGGGAGATCTGCATAGCTTTTACCGGGGGTCTTTATCCGTCCGTGAGGGACGCCGCCCTTGCCCTTGCCCTCGACGGAATCTTCCCCGATCTTTACAATCTCCGTTTCCTCAAACCGGTTGACGAAGAATATCTCGCGGGGATCATCGACTGTTACGCTCTTACGGTGTTTGTTGAGGAGGGAATGCGCGGGGGAGGCTTTGGGGAATACGCCGCCGCGCTTGCGCGGCGCTGCCGGGGAGATGTGCTTGTGCTCGCGGTCGACGGGCAATACACCGCGCAGGGAACCAGAGGGGAACTCCTTGCCCTTAACCGCCTTGACGGGAACGGAATACGGACGGGTATTCTTCGTTTCCTTGAAGAAGGAAAAGCGGGACGGAAAGCGGCGGGGATAGTCTCTTTCAGGTGAAAGGATTGCGGTATCCGGAAGTTCCGCTTCCCGGCGGCGGCGTTCTTGATTTTTCGGGCCCTCCCCTTGTCATGGGCATTGTCAACTGCAACGGCGATTCCTTTTATCCGCCGAGCCGCGCCCTTGGGGAAGCCGCCGTTGAAAGGGCCCTTGCCCTTGCCGGGGAAGGGGCGGCGATAATCGATTTGGGGGCGGAATCTTCCCGGCCCGGCGCCGAATACATACCGGCTGGGGAAGAGGCGGAAAGGCTGCTTCCCGTACTTGAGGGGCTGCGAAAATATTCCCGCGTTCCCGTGTCGGTGGATACGCGGAAGGCGGAAGTCGCCCGTCTTGCCCTTGACGCGGGCGCCGGCATCATCAACGACATTTCGGGCCTCCAGGATGATCCCCTCATGGCCGGTCTCTGCGCGGAAAGGGGGGCCGCGGTGGTGCTGATGCACAAACAGGGTGTTCCCCGTACCATGCAGGACGCCCCCCTTTACGCGGACGCCGCCTCCGAAGTGTACGCCTGGCTTGCCGGGGCGGCCCGGCGCGCGGAAAACGCCGGAATAAAGCGGCGCGGCATCATCCTTGATCCGGGCATAGGCTTCGGCAAAAGGCTTGCCGACAATACCGCCGTTCTTTTTCATCTTGCGGAAATCTGCCGTGGAGATTATCCTGTATTGGTAGGGCTTTCAAGAAAGTCCTTTATAGGAGAATTGACCGGAAAGCCGGGCCGTGAGCCCCCAGGCGCGGGCGGAAAGGGCGATATCCTCGCGGGCACGCTGGCCGCGCTGGCCTTCTGTGTGATGAAGGGAGCGTCCATACTCCGGGTGCACGATGTCAGGGAGACCGTTTCCCTTGTAAAAGTGCTGGACGGCCTCATGAAAGGACAATAGATGGAGTGGTTTCAGCGGCTTGATTCTGTATACGATCTGGTACGTCCTGTTCTGGATGTGGCGCTCCTCGCTTTTCTTCTGTACAAGGCATACGGGCTTCTGGTCAGGACACAGGCGGTTCAGCTTGTCAAGGGTGCGGGTTTCCTCGCGCTGGTGTACGGCATCGCCTTTCTTTTCAAGCTCACCACGCTCCGCTGGATCCTCACAATGCTGGCGCCCGGCCTTTTTGTGGCCATTGCCATAGTTTTTCAGCCGGAGCTGCGAAAGATCATCATGCGGCTGGGGCAGGGGGAACTTTTCAGGCCGGACAACAAGCCCCGCATAGGGCAGCTTGAGGCGGTAGTAACCGCCGCGGAGATACTTGCCCGGCAGAAACGGGGTATGCTCGTGGTGTTTCCCCGCAAGATCAACATCAGGAACATCATCGACACGGGAACCAGATTGAACGCGGAGATTTCTTCCAGCCTCATTGTTACGGTCTTTGAATTTGACGGTCCCCTCCATGACGGCGCCATGATCATACAGAGCGGCAGGATAGCGGCGGCCGGCTGTTTTCTTCCCCTTTCGGAACAGCAGGACATACGGAAGAGTTTCGGTACCCGGCACCGGGCGGCGCTGGGAATGTCGGAGCAGTCCGACGCGGTGATTCTTGTGGCTTCCGAAGAAACCGGGGCCATCAGTCTTGCCTACGATACCAGGCTGTACTACGACCTTTCGCCTTTGGAGGTGACGCGGAAACTCAAGGAGCTTTTGGACAGGGGGGCGCGGAAGGATCCCTCCGCTTCCCTTTTGAACGGGGGCATTGACGGGGGAAAAGATGTTTTCGTTGAACAGTAGAAAGCTCCTTGAAAAGGTGGCGGACAAATGGCCGGCCAAGGTATTGTCGGTCGCGCTGGCGCTTGTCCTTTCCGTGTTTCACCGCATGAGTACGCTGGAAGACCGCTTCTTTTCGGTTCCCCTTGTCCTGGAGATGAGCCCCAGCCTTACTCCCGCCACTCCCTACAACCGTATGATACGGGTGACCCTGCGGGGAGACGCCAACAGCATTTTTCCCATTCTGGAGGATGATATAGAGGCCTATGTCGATCTTGGAAAGTACAGTACCGCAGGGTCATACCGCGCGCCTGTTCAGGTCCGCAGGCAGGGAACGGCCGCGGGGGTGGAGTCCCTTGAAATTTCCGTTGATCCCATGGAGATTTCCATTGAACTGGACCGCAAGATCAGCAAGTATGTGCCCATTATCGCGAACATACGGGGAAACCTTGCCGCCGGTTATGATCTGGTATCCCACACGCTTTCTCCCACCCAGGTGGTGGTTGACGGCCCCATGAACGTGGTGGGGGACATATCGAAGCTGTACACCGATTTTATCGACCTTGAGGGGAGAAACGCGGATTTTTCCGTTATCGTAAACATTCTTAACCGGGATCCCCTGCTTGCCATCCGGGGATCGGGGGTCACCGAATTCAGGGGCTTTGTGCAAAGGCTGGTTTCCGTACGGAACATAATGGACATTCCCATCGCGGCGGGCGGCCTTGATCCGCGTTTTGCCGCGGAACTGAACGTCAAAACGGGCAGCGTCAGGCTGGAAGGTTCCCGGAATGAACTTGACAATTTTGTTCCCTCCGGAACTTTTCTTTCGGTGGACTGCTCGGCCATAACGGAGCCCGGTGTCTATACCCTGCCGGTAAAGGCGGATCTTCCCCCTTCCTTTAACCTTGTACGGCAGGAGCCCCGGGAAGCCGGGGTAACGGTAATTGCCGAAGGCGGCCTCCGGTGATCGTGGGAATAGGCGTGGATGTGGTCCATGTAAAACGCCTTGTGCGGTGGCACGCCATACCCGGCCTCCTTGAGCGTTATTTTCATCCCGATGAATTGAGCACCGTCCGCTCGAAGGGGGGCGGTGAGGATCTTTCCCTTGCCGCCCGTTTCGCCGCCAAAGAGGCTTTCGGCAAGGCGCTGGGCACCGGTCTTGCCGGCATCGTGCTCAAGGATATAAGGGTTGTGAACAGCCACAACGGCAGACCCGAGATAACGCTGTTTGGCACGGCCCTTGACGCGCTCAGGGAAAGCGGCGCCGGCAGGGTGCATATTTCCCTTACCCATGAAAGGGACAACGCAATCGCCATGGTAGTGCTGGAAAAACATGAATGACGACAGGGAACTCAAGGTATCGTTTATTTCCAAAAAGGAATTTACCTGCCCGGTATGCGACGCCCGTTTCCACAAGGAGGAGCTGCTTTCGGGCGGAGGCAGGCTTATCGCGGGCAATCTGACCGACGAGCTTCACCGCCTCTATGAGCCGTCGGTAAAATACGGGGAGATCCACCCCCTGGTGTATCAGTCCATGGTATGCCCGGAATGCTGGTTCGCCGCCATGGACGCCGATTTTGAGGCGCTGCCCGAAAAAAACAGGGAACGGGCGGTGGAAGACAGGGAACGGCGGCTGGCCGACACGGAGGCGATCTTTTCCGGCGTGGATTTCAACGAATCCCGCGGCCTTATGGAAGGGGCCGCTTCCCAGTATCTGACGCTCCGGTGCTACGATTTTTTCAACAAGGATGTTTCCCCCACGATTAAACAGGGACTGGCAAGCCTCAGAACCGCCTGGCTTGTCGACGAGCTTCACAAAAAAAATCCGGATGAACATTACGACTGGCTTGCCCTGCTTTTCAGGCGCAAGGCGCAGTTCTTGTACAACGAGGCGATACGGCTTGAGCAGAACGGAAAGGAGACCCTTTCGGCGATGAAGGCATTCGGTCCTGATACCGACAAGAATTATTCCTATGAAGGGGTTCTGTACCTCTGCGCGTATCTCCGTTACCGCTACGGCCCGGCCGGGAATCCGGCGCAGCGTATCTCGTCGCTTGAAGACGCGCGCCGTACCATTGCCAGGATCTTCGGCATGGGAAAATCGTCGAAGGACAAGCCGGGCCCGCTTCTGGATCACGCGCGGGAAATTTACGACGCCATTAACAAAGAACTGAACGAAACCGATGACGCGTGAGGAGACCTGCGGTCCGCGCAACATACGCCTGCTTCTGGCTTACGATGGAACCGATTTTTCCGGCTGGCAAAGGCAGAAGGGCCGCCGTACCGTTCAGGGGGAAATTGAGGAGGCCCTCAGGCGCATGCACGGGAAGGATGTGCGCCTTACCGGTTCGGGCCGTACCGACGCGGGAGTTCACGCCGCCGGACAGGCGGCGAATTTTTACACCGGCATGTCCATGGACGCCGGACGCTTTGTTCCCGCCCTTAACGGCCTTCTTCCCCCCGATGTGCGCGTTCTTGACGCCCATGAAACTCTGCCGGATTTTCATTCCCGCTTTGACGCCTCCATGCGGACCTACCGGTATTATTTTATCCAGGGCAGGGACGCCCTTCCCCATGAGCGGCGCTACGCCCTTCCCCTGAGGCGCCGGCCCCGTCTTGATCTCTTGAACGGTTACGGCCGTGAACTTCTGGGGGAACGGGACTGTTCCGTTTTTGCCGGATCCGGCGGAGGGAGCCTGTCGCGGAGCCGGCATATCAGGGCCGCGTATTTTTTTGTCGAAGGGGAAAGGCTCGTTTTCGAGATCAGCGCCAATGCTTTCCTCTGGAAGATGGTGCGCTCCATCGGGGGAACCATGCTCCGGTGCGAGGCCGGGGAAATGAGTCCCGCCTGTTTCGCGGCCCTTGCCGCTTCCGGCGAACGGAGGCTTGCCGGCCCCACGCTGCCGCCGGGAGGCCTGTGGCTCTGGAAGATTGAGTTTTACCGGGAATGAGGGTATTATCGGAAAGCATGAAAAAATATACGCGCTTCTTCGCGGTTCTGTCGGCGGTTGTGGTTTTTTCCGTATGCGGCGGGCCTTCCCCGGAAAAAGATCGCGGGCCCTCCGGCCGGGACGCGGATTCTGGCGGCAGGGCGGCGGGTTTAACGCCGGCCGGTTCTCCCGGCGCGCTGACCGACGCGCTGGGAAGGACGTTCACGGTTCCCCCGGGCGGGGCGGAGCGTATTGTCAGTTTGAGTCCCGCGGTAACGGAGATCCTCTTTGCCGCCGGGGCCGGAGAAAGGGTCGTGGGAGTTACCGAATACTGTGATTATCCCCCCGAGGCCCGGGAGCGTGTCAGCGTGGGGGGCTTTGCCGGGGCTACCGTCAGTGTGGAGCGCATCGCCGCGCTTGAAAGCGATCTGGTGATTGTCTCCGCCGATATGCACGGCCGTATCCTCGGCCTCCTTGAAGATATCGGCATACCCTCCTTTGCCCTGGAACCCCGGAATTTTGACGATGTGTTCGCCGCCATAAGGACCGTAGGGATCCTTTCGGGCTGCCGGGCCGGGGCGGAAGAAACGGTGCAAATTATGGAAGGCAAACTCGGGGACGCCGCCCTGCTCCGCTCCGGGAAGGAAAGGCCGGCCGTGTACTGGGAACTTTCCGAAGATCCCCTCATCAGCGCCGGGAAGGACAGCTTTGTGAACGAGGCTCTGGAAAGGGCGGGGGGACGGAATATTTTCGGGGATCTTGACGCGGCCTGGCCTCTTGTAAGCGCCGAAGAAGTGCTGCTCCGCAGGCCCGAATGGATACTCACAGGGGATGATCGCCGCCCCGTTCCCGACGCGGCGTTTTTCGCGCGGCGTCCGGGATGGGCGGATATTCCCGCCGTGAGGGAAGGCCGCGTCGTCCTGGTAAACGCCGGCCGGCTCTACCGTTACGGTCCGCGCCTTGCCGACGCGGTGCTTGAGATCGCGGCCGTCATCGGCGGCGGGGAACGGTGAGGCCAGGGGACGCATCCCGGAAAACACGGGGTTCTTCCGGGAAGCCCGGCGTTTTTGCCGTTCTTGCGTGCGCCCTTGCCGCGTCCTGCGTGTGGGGTCTTCTTTCCGGGCAGGCGGATTTTCGCGCGGCGGATCTGGTTCCGGCCCTCCGTTCCGTTTTTGAGGGATCGGGGGGAACGGCCGCGTCGGTATTTTTTGCCATACGGCTTCCCCGCGTGCTCCTTGCGGTTGTCATCGGCGCTTCCCTGGGGATCTCCGGGGCCGCCTTTCAGGGTATTTTTCGCAATTCGCTTGCCGATCCCTTTATCATAGGGGCGTCTTCCGGGGCGAGCCTGGGCGCGGGGCTTGCCATCAGCTTTGGCATAGGCCTTGCCCCGCCTTTTTCCCCCGTCCCTTTTTTCGCCTTTACGGGGAGTCTTGCCGCGGTGATCCTCGCCTTTACCGTTTCCCGCGCCGCGGGAGACCCCCCGCCTTCGGCCGCCCTGCTGCTTGCCGGAACCAGCGTCGGATCGTTTTTTTCAGGGATCCTTTCGCTGGTTCTTGTGCTGCGCGACCGCGGTCTTTATCAGGTGTATTACTGGCTTCTGGGGAGCCTTGGGGGAAGCACCTGGCGGGAACTCTTTTCGGTGCTTCCCGCGTCCGCCGCCGGCTGCCTTCTGGTGTGCCTTCAGGCGGGGGCCCTTGACCTCCTCATCCAGGGCGACCAGGAGGCCGCAAGCCTCGGGCTTGATGTTACAAGAACGAGGTTCATCGCCGCTTCGGGGGCGGCCCTGGCGGCGGCCTCGGCGGTTTCCGCGGCGGGGATCATCGGCTTCGCGGGTCTCATCGCGCCCCACTGCGCGCGGCTTTTTACCGGTCCCCGTCATTCCCGCCTTGTTCCCGCCTCCGCGCTGACGGGGGCTCTGATCCTCGTGCTGGCCGATACGCTGGCCCGCATCCTCATTCCGCCCGTCGAAATTCCCCTGGGCATTATCACGGGCCTTGGCGGGGCGCCTTTTTTTCTGTACCTCCTTGCCCGCCACGGCCGCTCGCTGGGGAGGCTCTCGTGAGCGGGCCCCTTCTTGAACTCCGGGGCCTTGAGGCGGGTTTCGGGAGGCGGTCCGTGCTGCGGGGGGTAGATCTTTCCCTTGCGGCCGGTGAAACGCTTGTCATTGCCGGACCCAACGGTTCGGGAAAAACCACGCTGCTCAAGACGGCCGCCGGTATTATAAGGCCGCTTTCGGGGAAGGTTTTTGTCGAAGGCCGTGACGGCGGCCTTCTTTCAAAAAAAGAATGGGCGCTCCGCAGGGCCTATATTTTTCAGGCGGCCTTTCCTTCCTGGCCCTTTACCGTATATGAAACGGTTTCGCAGGGCCGCCATTTCAGGAAGGGAGAGGGCGGCGGGAAGGATGCCGTGGAAAGGGCCGTCGCGGCGGCGGGTCTTGAGGGCTTTGAGGACAGGCCCGTTACCGAACTTTCGGGCGGCGAATACCAGCGGACGCTTGTCGCGCGGGCCATGGCGCAGGAGGCGAAGATCCTCATTCTTGACGAGCCGTGCGCCAGCCTGGATCCGGGATACCGCGTCATGGTGATGGACCTCCTGGGGAAGATGACGGGGGAAGGAGCGGCGGTGATGATAAGCCTTCACGATCTTGATCTTGCCGTCCGCTACGCGGACCGCGCCGTTCTTCTGTACGGCGGAACGGTGCACGCATCCGGCGCGCCGGGGGACATTTTCGGGGAAGGAAACCTTACGGGGATTTTCTGAAACGCGCCACGTACATGGGCCCAAGCCCTCTTTCACGGTCGGGAAGCATGATGCGCCCGTAACGGGTCTTTTCTCCTTCCTCAAAACCGGGATCCTCGAAGACGGCTTTGCCGCCGTATTTTGCGGGCAGCCTTCCGGCCACGCCGTCATTTTCTTCGGGGGAAAGGGCGCAGGTGGCGTACACAAGGACGCCGCCCGGCGAAAGAAGCAGGAAGGCCGCAGAAAGGAGCGCCCACTGCCGCCGCGCGAGGAAGCGGGGCCGCGCGGGTGTCCACGCCCCAAGCGCGGCGGGGTCCCTTATGACATGGGCCTCGCTGGAACACGGCGCGTCAAGGAGCACGGCGGAAAAACGGTTCCGCTCGCTTTCGCGGCCGGCCAGCGCCGCCGCGTCGAATCCCGACACGGCAACCTGTCCGCGTTTTTCGGCGGGAAGGTGTTTGTCCAGGACTTCCGAAAGCCGGCGGCGCCTTTCGCCCGAGATGTCGTTCGCCAGGAGACGGAATCCGGGCGGCAGGACCGACGCGATGACAAGCGTCTTGCCGCCAGGCGCGGCGCAGGCGTCGAGGATCTCCCCGCCGCCCGGAGAAGCCGGGGCGGGCAGCGTGAGCGAAAGGGCGGCGAGCACCGAAGCGTAATTGAGAAAGTAGGGTTCCTTCAGTCCCGCCGTAAAGGGAAAGGCTGGCTTTTCTTCAAGAAGGCTTTTTCTTAAATCCTTCCATCTTTCTCCGTAATGCTTCCGGTAATAGTTTTCGAAAGATTCGTTCATTCGCCGCGGCGCAGCATGGCTTTCATTTTTTTAAAGGTTTCTTCGGAAAGAAGATGTTCCATCTTGCACGCGTCCGCTTCCGCGGTTTCCGGGCTTACGCCCACGATGGTCTTGAGAAAGTCGGTGAGAAAACTGTGCCTGTCCCGTATCGTCTGGGCTTCAATCTGCCCCTTCCGGGTAAGATACACGGTCCTGTACCGCTCGTGTTCCAGAAGCCCGCGCTCTTCAAGCGTCTTGAGCGCCGTAAGCACCGAAGGTTTTGAGACGCCCAACCGGGAGGCAATGTCCGTTACCCGGACTTCCCCTTCGTCGGAAAGAAAACTCACCATTTCAAGATAGTCTTCCAAAGATTGGGTCATACCGTTTAATTTTGAAGGATTTTTTCCCGGTTGTCAACGTTTGTTTTTCGCGGTTTCTGTTATTTTTCCGTGTAACTTGTTCCAAACCCAACCGGGTTTTGGAACAAGCTCATGGATTAACCGGTTTCCCCCTGGCGCGCCGCGAATTTTTCCCGCATCCGGGTAAAGAATTGATCCGCGTCTTCTTCGTCCGGCATATTCTCCTCCTCATACTGGCAGATGAGGTGTCCTGGAATTTCCGCGAGAAAGGGCGAGGGGCTGCACTCGGCGGTATTCTGCATTCTCCGCCGTTTTTTGCAGCTTGTAATGTAGAGTTTGTCGCGCGCCCTTGTAATGGCCACGTAGAAAAGCCGCCGTTCTTCCTCGATGTTTCCCGCCTCTTCCTCAAGGCTCTTCTCGTGGGGAATGATCCCGTCTTCCGCGCCGGCGATAAAGACGACGGGAAACTCAAGTCCCTTTGACGCGTGTATGGTCATGAGGTTTACTTTTCCATCTTCGTTTTCATCCCTGTCGTCGCCTGAAATAAGGCTTATCCGGTTAAGGTAGGGGAAGAGTCCGGGATCAGGGTTGTCGGGATCCTGTTCCCAGTTTTCGATCATTTTGATGAAGTAGCCGATGTTGGCGAATTTCCACCGGGCAAGTTTTTCATTTTTGGCGTGCTCGGTTACAAGATAACTCCAGTAGTCTATCCTGTCGATGAGGGAACGGACGCTGCCCGAAAGGGTCCACCGTCCGCCGTCTTCAGTCTTTCGCCCCAGAAACCTGTCCCTGAAAAAATGTACGAGATCCGCGAATTCCCCCGCAGCGCCCGCGTCGCTTTCCGCCGTCTTTTCCCCAAAAAGCATCTGCTGCCCGTCTCCGGGACGCGAGAGGGCGCTCCAGATGCTCCCGTGGTTCTGCCGCGCGAGGGCCGAAAGGCGGGCCACGGAATTTTTGCCTATTCCCCGGCGGGGCGTATTGATGATCCTGAGGAGGTTCACGTCGTCGTCGGGATTTGCTATCACCCTCATGTAGGAGATGAGATCCTTTATCTCCTTGCGCTGAAAAAAACTTGTGCCGCCCGAAACGCGGTAGGGAAGATTTTCGGCGAGGAAAGATTCTTCGATGTTTCTTGTAAGGGAATTGGTTCTGACAAGGACGGCAAAATCGTGATAACGAAAACTTTCCCGTATTGCAAGACGGCGTATCAGGGAGGCGATGAAAGCGGCTTCTTCGCTTTCGGTTTCGGGGAAGAAGAGTTCTATGGGCCTGCCGCCTGAGTTTCCCGACCAGAGTTTTTTGTCCTTGCGGTTTGCGTTGTGGGAGATAACCCCATTCGCGGCGTCGAGTATGGTACTGGTAGACCTGTAGTTCTGTTCCAGTTTTATTTCAACAAGCGAGGGGAAGTCTTTTTCAAACATGAGAATGTTTTCGTAGTTTGCCCCGCGCCAGGAATAAATGGACTGATCGTCGTCTCCCACAACGCAGATGTTTTCTTTTTCGCCTTCTCCCTTTGTGGCCAGCATCTTCATGAGCCGGTACTGTACGGCGCTCGTGTCCTGAAATTCGTCAACCATGATGTAACGGTAACGGTTCCGGTATTTGTCGAGGATGGCGGGGTGGTTTTCAAAAAGTTCAATGGGAAGGGTGAGAAGATCGTCAAAGTCAAGGGCGTTGTAGATTTTAAGGCTTTCCCCGTATTCCCGGTACACGGCCTCCCAGGCGTCATTGCCGTCCCATCCTGACTGTCCCGTCTTGACCGCCGAAAAAAGCACGCCGAGATTGTAGAGGTTTACCTTGTCGGAAAAGAGGCGGCATTCGCGGAGGCACTCCTTTATGAGCGAAAGCTTGTCGGTTTCATCGTAAACGGAAAAATTTTTTCTGAAGCCGAGGATCTCCGCCTCCTCGCGGAGTATCGCAAGGCCAAAGGCGTGAAAGGTGGACACGGTAAGGCTCTGCAGTTTTTTCCCGGTCAGTTCCTTTACCCGTGTTTCCATTTCCCTGGCCGCCTTGTTGGTAAAGGTAAGAGAGAGAATGGCGTGCTGGGGAATTCCCTTTTCCAGCATGTTGGCCATGCGCCAGGTGATGACCCTGGTTTTTCCCGATCCTGCCCCCGCTATGATGAGCAGGGGGCCTTCAATGGTGGAGACCGCCTCTAGCTGGGGTTCGTTGAGTTCGGCCGCGAGGTTGAGTTTCGACATGGATGATACCGTATCAGATACCGGAAGATTGGTCGAGGCCGCCTTCCCTCATGACAAGGCCAATCATGGCGGCGGCAATTCTTCCCGCCTTGCCCCGGTGGCTTGTCGCGTTTTTTTCTTCGGCGGAAAGTTCCGCCAGCGTAAGGCCCCTTTCAGGCAGCAGAAAAACAGGATCGTAGCCGAAGCCGCCCGTTCCCCTGGCCCTTTCCATTCCGCTTATGATCTCGCCTTCAAGACTTTCCTGGACCGTGAAGAAGCGTTCTTCGCCGTACACCACCGCCATGGCGCAGACAAAGCGGGCGCTCCTCTTTCCGGCGTCTCCCAGTTCCTCAAGGAGCAGGACATTCCGTTCCGCCGCATCCAGGGAAGCCTTCCCCTTGTAACGGCCGGTATACCGGGCCGAATAAATTCCGGGCCTTCCCCCCAGCACGTCTACGCAGAGGCCCGAGTCGTCGGCAATTACCGGTTCACGCACAATGCTGAAGAGGGCACGGGCCTTGATGAGGGCGTTCCCGGTAAAACTTTCGGCGTCTTCCCTGGGGCAAAAAGCTATCCCCGCGTCGGAAGGAATGCGTATGCGTATCTCCTCCTGCCCGTAATTTCGCGGTTCCCTTCCCGCAGGACTCTCTTTGAATATGGCGGCCAGTTCGGCCTTTTTGTGTACGTTGCCCGACGCGAACCAGATGGTCATGGTGTGCCTTTTCCGTTAATTCGTGTCTGTCCACAATGTATCTACATTATGGACAGACTCTAATTTAGCGGGAAGAACCGGGCGGCCTGAATCCAAGCCGCCGCGCTTCGGCGAGATCCTCTTCCGCCCTGTCCGTTTCGCCCAGCGACCGCCGCGCGGTTCCCCGGTTGTACCAGGCAAGCGAAAAATCCCGCTTCAGGATTATGGCCCGCGAAAAGTCGGCGACGGCCTGCTCGTCTTCGCCCCTGTAGTACCGGGCCGTTCCCCGCTGGTTATACGCCGCCGCGTTCTCAGGCTCAAGTTCGATGAGCGCCGAAAAGTCGGCGACGGCCCTGTCGTATTCACCCTGTTCGCGGTAGGAATAGCCCCGGTTAAACCAGGCGTCCCCGTAATCCCGCTTCACCGTTATGGCGCGGGTGTAATCCTCTATGGCCCGCTTCCCTTCTCCCTTTTGGGCGTAGGCGCAGCCCCGGCAGTTGTAGGCCGCGGCGTATCCGCCTGCCAGAGCGATGGCGGCGGTATAATCGGCAATGGCGCGATCCAGATCGCCCCTCTCGTGGCTGGCCCTGCCCCGTGAAAAAAAAGCCTGGGCAAAATCGGCCTTGAGGGCTATTGCCCCGTTGTATTCGGCAATTGCCTTCGCGTATTCCCGCGCCCTGAAATACCGTTCTCCCATAATATAGGAAACGACATGCCGTTCCACGCCCATTTGCAGGAGCACTTCGGGGGCCGCCGTTTTGTAATTGACCGGATCGATCTCTTCCGTAAAGACGCCTATGCCCGGCCTTCCCCGTATGCCGCCGGGCAGGATGGGGGTCCTGCCGCCCGCCTCTCTTCCCGAGGCCTCCGCGTTTCGCGGAACGGCGGGGGCGGGAACGGTGGAGGCGGCCGGGTTTTCCGCCGGGGGATCTTCGGCCGCCAAAGGCGCTTCGGGAATTTTTTCCAGGGCCGCCGCCGTTTCCAGCGGGGGGCCGGCGGCGGGAACTGTTTCGCTCTTTTCCGCCCCGCAGCCGGAAAAAAGCGCGGCAGCCAGCAAAAGGATGCCTGATTTCCGGGACGCCTTCATCTCCTTCATGACGGACAGTATACACCGCATGTATGGGGAATAGCAATGTTCCTCGGGATTGCTCCCAGGGCCAGCGCATATAAAATCATCCCGGCAAGAAATCAGAATTGTTACCGAATTCGGAATTGCTGCGCCCTCCGACTTCACAATTACTACACAATCAAGACATACTATAATCACATAGAGGCAGTTCCGGAATCCGGCAGTTCCAAGGAGGGGCCATGAAAGAGAAGCCTGTTGTTTTGGTAGTCGATGACGAGGAAAAAATCCTGGAACTGGTAAAATCATACCTTGAAATAAACGGGTACCGGGGAATATGCGCGAAAACCGGAAAAGAGGGCCTGGATTATTTTCAGAACAATCACGTGGACCTTTTGCTGCTTGATTTAATGCTGCCTGATGTATCCGGGGAAGATCTGTGCCGCACGGTTCGTTCCGTTTCGGATATACCTGTCATCATGATAACCGCCAGGGCGGATGAGGAGAGCGTTATTCACGGGCTTGCTATCGGGGCCGACGATTATGTGTGCAAGCCCTTTAGTCCCCGGCAGCTTATGGCGCGGGTAAAGACGGCGCTGCGGCGGACGGACGGCGGACTTGACGGGAAACGTTTTGTATCAGGCGATCTGCTTGTGGATACCGGGAACAGGCGGATAAGCCGGGGCGGCAAAGAACTGCCCCTTACTTCCCACGAGTACAGGATATTGGCCCTTCTCATGTCCCGGCCCATGAAGATATTTACCCGTGATGAAATAATCGAATATACCAAAGGGGAAGACTACGACGGATTTGACCGGGCTGTCGACACTCATATCAAAAAAATACGCCGGAAGATTGGCGACGATCCAAAATCTCCGCGCTACATCATGACTGTCTACGGCATGGGCTACCGTTTCGCGGACGGCGGAGAGGGGCCGGTATGATAAGCCTTAAAAACCGCCTTATCCTGACCTACGCGGCGTTTGTCTCGGGCGCGCTTTTGGTGTTAACGGTTATCATCAACCTTTCCGTGGAGGCGGTTTTCGAGAAACTGGCCAGGGACAATATCAGGGAACGAAGCGGCGAGATCATACGGACAGTTACCGAACAGTACAGCCTGACTTCGGGATTCGACACGGCCTCTCTTGAAGCGCTGGGAATGTATTTTGTCCATGACGGTTATATCGTGACCGTTGAAGACCCGGACGGGGAAATTGTCTGGGACGCCCGGTCCGCCGATATGCTGCACTGTACGGCGGTTCTTGACGATATCGCCGAACGGATGAAAAGGAAATACGGTCTTAACGGCACGATACAGAACCACCGCTATCCCCTGGGTTCGGCGATGGAAAATATCGGTTCGGTCAGGATAGAAACCTACGGTCCCTTTTTTTACAGTGAAACGGAATTCGGATTCTTGACCAGCATAAACAGGGTTTTGCTTGCCGCGGGGACAAGTTTTACCCTCCTCATTGCCGCTGTTTCGGTGTTTCTGGCCTCGGGTATTTCCCGTCCCATTCTCAGGGCCAGCGAAGCGGCCAGGCGGCTCGCGGGGGAACATTCACGGGCCCCTGGGGGGAAAACGCCGGTACGGATACGGGACGATTACAAAACAAGGGAACTGCGCGAACTTTCCCGTTCAATCAACGATTTGGCGGGGGAACTGGAAGAAGGGGAACGGCGGCAGAGGCAGCTTGTTTCCGATGTGGCCCACGAACTGCGCACCCCTCTTGCGTGCCTGCGGGGATCGGTGGAGGCCATGATTGACGGGGTGTGGGAGCCGGGCCCGGAGCGCCTTCTTGGCTGCCAGGAGGAAATTTTGCGGCTTGCCTCGCTGGTTGACGATCTTGGCCTTCTTGCCAGTCTTGAATGGGAGCGCGTCACGCTTGAAAAGACGGATTTCGATATGGCGAAACTGCTTGAAAGTACTGTCCGCCAGTTTCTCCCCGCCGCCCGGAGCAAGAATATAGGGATCAGGCTGGATGCTGAACCGTGTCAGGTTCATGGGGATTACAACCGGCTCAAACAGGTTTTTATCAACCTTTTGTCCAACGCGGTAAACTATACGGACCGGGGTTCCATTACGGTCAGCGCCGGACAAATATCCGGCGAAGGAAAAACGCCGGGGTGTGTTGTTTCTGTCGCCGATACGGGCATTGGAATTCCCGCCGCCGCGCTTCCCCATATCTTTGAGCGTTTTTACCGTTCCGACAAATCCCGGAACCGGAAAACCGGCGGCGCGGGCATAGGGCTTGCCATAGCCGCCGCCATTGTAAAGGCCCACGGAGGCCGGATAAGCGCGGAAAGCAATGTCCCGGACGCCGGTCCGCCCGGAAGCGTTTTCAGGGTGGAACTGTATTGACGCGGCAAACGGCCCGAAGGGATGTACAGCGGATAGTACGCGGATATTGAGACGGAAAACAAAAAGGCCAACGGCCGTATTACAGGGTAACGCCGATTAACTTGTGGCTAATGAGTGTTCGTCCCAACCAACGCCGGCGCCCTGCGCCCTGTCCGACTTTCCAAAAAGCCGGAAAAGAGGTATATTTGGCAACAGGAGATAATTATGGACGCCGCACAGACAACACCGGAGTGGAGAGCCGCCGCCGATGAAATTTGGGCAATCTTGAGGGAAAACGCCCAACTGATAAAAGATACCGACCGCCAGATGAAAGAGACCGATCTCCAGATGAAAGAGACTGACCGCCAGATGAAGGAAACGGGCCTCCAGATGAAAGAGACCGACAGACGGCTTGGGCAGCTTACCAACCGTTTCGGTGAAATGGTTGAATATATGATTGTCCCAAACCTTGTGTCGAAATTTCATGAATTGGGCTTTGAATTCGAAAAAACCCACCGCGATACCGAAATCAGGGACAGGGAACATGCTATATTCACCGAAGTTGACGTTTTTCTGGAAAACGGCGACAAGGTGATGATTGTTGAAATCAAGACCAAGCCCAATGTTGATGATATAAACGATCATATTGAGCGTATGGAAAAACTGCGCACATACGCGGATTTGCACAATGACAAACGGAACTATCTGGGGGCGATGGCGGGAGTTGTTTTTGGCGACAGTGAAAAAACGTATGCCTTGAAAAAAGGTTTTTATGTGATTGAGCCGTCCGGCGATACGTTCAATATCACCCCGCCAACAGGCACGTATCATCCGCGTGAATGGTAATAACAACAGCCGTTTTGTGCGGCAATTCCCGATTGTTTACAGGCCGAAAAGAGACCCGGCGGATTTTTCAGGACTCTTTTCAGATTTGGGATGTTGAATTCGGCATTGCCGCAAGGTTGCGCCGCCTTCCGAAGCCTCAAATTGAAATGTTACCGAAGCCTTGACGGATTTGAGGCGGGGGTTATACACTATCTTTGTATGGAGTATATTTGGAGGACAGCATAACGATAGTCTTGGACAGCAAGGATCTTCTGTCCGGGGTTTGCGGCGCCAATGACGGAAATCTCAGGCTTATCGAAGGCTCTCTGGGGGGCCGGATAGCCGCCCGCGGCAACGAGATCAGGCTGGAAGGGGCGGATGAAACCGGCAGACGGCGTTTCAGGACGATGATGAACAGTCTTATCGCGGTGGTTCGTGAGGGGGAATACCCGACGGCGGATTATGTCCGTTCGCTTGCCGGCGCCGGCGAGAATGGCGGCGCGGAGGACGATCAGGACCAGACAATCCGCATTCCCCGCGGCTTCGGCCGTGTCCACCCCCGTAGCGGAAATCAGGCCGCCTATATACGGGGCATGCGTTCTTCGGATATCAGCTTCTGTGTAGGACCCGCCGGTACGGGAAAAACCTACCTCGCCATAGCCGAGGCGTTGCGGCTGGTGCTCTCGAAAAAGCTCCGCAAGCTCGTGTTGACCCGCCCCGTGGTGGAAGCGGGGGAAAGCCTCGGGTTTCTTCCGGGGGATCTTGCCCAGAAAATACATCCTTACCTCAGACCCCTGTACGACGCCATGGAATCTCTTGTTCCCTTTGAAATAATACGCCGTATGGAAGAAACCGGAACCATAGAGATAGCCCCCCTTGCGTACATGCGGGGAAGGAGCCTTAACGATTCGGCGGTGATTCTGGACGAAGCCCAGAATACCACGAAGGAACAGATGAAGATGTTTCTTACCAGAATAGGGGAGGGGGCCCGGGCGGTGATCACAGGTGATACCACCCAGATCGATCTTCCCCGGCGTATCGATTCGGGTCTGATCCATGCCGTTTCCGTTCTTGAAGGGGTCGACGGCATACATTTTTCCTGGCTTCACACCTCCGATGTCGTGCGGAATCCCCTTGTCAGGAAGATCATTGAGGCTTATGACGCCGCCGAAAGAGAAAAAGAGCCGTGAAGACCAGTCCGGGACGTTTTGAAGGGGTGAAATCCGTCCTCCATCTTTCGAGTTTCCGTTCCGGCCCGGCGGCGGTGAGTTTTGCCGCCCTGCTTGCCGTTGTTTTTGTTGTTGTGTGGAACATGAACCGCGGCGGCATACTTGAGGACATGGGAGAATTCGAGGCGGGCAAGGTCGCGGAACAGGATGTCACGGCCCACGAAGATATCAGCTATGTGGACGAAGACGCTACCGCGCTCCGCAGGCAGGCGCAGGAGCGGCTTGTTCCTGCCGTGTTTCGTTTTTCCGAAGACGCGGACGGAAAGATCCGCGAAGCCTGGAACACGTTCTCCGCCTTTTCGGACGATCTTGCGGAGAGGGGCCTTTCGGCCGAGACCGCCAAGCGTTCGGTGCAGGCTGAATATCCCGGCTGTTTTTCCGGCGAGGTGCTTGACGTGTGGTTTTTCTCTCCCGTTTCCTTCGCGGAAGAGGGGAGGGCTGTGGTGGACGCGCTTCTAAGGCGGGGCATTTTTGCCCTTTCGGAACTGGAGCTTGAACCGTACAACCCCGATGTCGTGGAACTCCTTTCCACCAACGGTTCGCGTACCGAACGGGAACTGGTGTCCTACGGAAACATCGTCACCCTCAGAACCGCGGGGGAGGAGGCGCGTTCCTTCGCCCTGGACGGGAATTTTTCCCCGCCGTTCACGGCCGTCGCGGCGGACATGATTCTTCCCTTTTTAAGGGAAAATGTGTTTTTTTCTTCCGAAGATACCCAGCAGCGGGTCGCCGAAACCCTGGTGCGTGTGGAGCCGGTGCTCAGGCACATCGAGCGGGGCAAGCGGGTAATCAGGAAGGGTTTCATCATTACCGAAGAGAACATGAGGGAACTGCGGGAACTTGACACGACCCGTTCCGGCCGGGACCCCCAGGGCATTGCCGGCCGCGTATTGCTCCTCCTTCTGCTTTATGTCTTTCTGGTGCTTTTCTGCCGGCAGAAGATCGACGGGCGATTCCTTTCCGATCAGGAACTGTACCTGGTCGCCGCGATTGTGTCCCTGTACTTCATACTGGCGGTCTTTGTCAGCGGATTTTCTCCGAACTCCCTGCCTGTTTCCGTGGTCCTTCCCACCGCGCTCGCGGTAATGCTTCCGGCTATTCTGGTAACGCCGCAGCTTGCCCTTTTTTTGGCCATGGTTCTTCCCCTGGGCGCCTTTCTTACCGGTTCCTTCGACATGCCTTCCTATATTTTCGCCCTTGTTTCCGCGGTTGCCGCTTCCTACGCCTTAAGGGGCGCCCAAAAAAGAATGGATCTTGTCAGGGCGGGCGTCATCATCGCGGTGGCGAATATCGTGGCGGCGGTTATCATTATCCTTGGCCGCCGCTCGGGGTCCGCCTCCTGGCCGCCGCTTCTTTTCTGGGCCGGCTTCAACGGACTGGCGTCGGGCATGCTGGTGCTGGGCTTTCTGCCGCCGCTTGAACAGGTTCTGAACGCGGCGACTCCCTTCAGGCTTATGGAGCTGTCGGATCTTAACGCGCCCATTTTGAAACGGCTTTTTACCGCCGCGCCGGGAACCCACGGTCATTCCATCATGGTGGCGAATCTTGCCGAAGCGGCCTGCCAGGACATAGGGGCCAATCCCCTGCTTGCCCGTGTGGGGGCCTACTATCACGATGTGGGCAAGATGGAGCAGCCCGAATATTTTGTGGAGAACCAGACGGTCTACAACAAGCACGACGATACCCCGCCCCGGCTTTCCGCTACGGTCATTCGCAGTCACGTCAAGCTCGGCGTGGAAAAGGCGCGGAGCCTCGCCCTTCCCCGGCAGGTGATCGACATTATCGCGGAACACCACGGCAACTCGGTGATAAGCTGGTTCTACAACAAGGCCCTTAAACAGGAGACCCAGGTGAACATGGAGGACTTTACCTATCCGGGAAATCCTCCCCGTTCGCGGGAATCCGCGGTGGTCATGCTTGCCGACGTGACGGAGGCCGCGGTGCGTACCCTCAGCAAGCCGACCGCCGCGAAGATGGAGAAATTCATTCAGGAACTTTTTACCGCCAAGGTTGAACACGGGCAGCTTGCCGAATGTGAACTTACCTTTCGGGATCTGGAAATAATAAAAAAAGCCTTTGTCCGGGTGCTGGCCGGTCATTATCATTCCCGCATCGAGTATCCCAAACAGGCAAAGGAAACTCTCCGGAGCGGGGAAGGCCCCTCATGAACCGTATAGATGTTTCCGCCGAAGAAGTTCCCCTGCCTTCCTGGGACGGGAAGGTCAGGCGTTTTCTTCGCAAGGTTCTTGCCGGACTCGGCCGCGATGGCTGGGATCTTTCGGTGCTGTTCTGCGGCGACAGGTACATTCGTTCCCTCAACGCCCGTTTCAGGCACAGGGACGAAGCGACCGACGTGCTTTCCTTTCCGCTGGGCGCCTCCCTTCCCGGCGGCCGCCGCCTGCCCGGGGATATCGTCATCTCCCTTGATGCCCTCCGTGAAAACGCCCGTTCCTTTCACGTTACCGAGGATGAAGAACTGCGCCGCCTTCTTGTTCACGGCGTTCTTCACCTTGACGGCATGGATCACGCGGGCATTGGTGAGGATGAGCCCATGCTCTGTCTTCAGGAACGCATCCTCGCGGGCCTTGCCGGGGAACGTATCCTTCCGGGGGAAAGGCCCTGTCCGTCCGCGCCTTCCGGAAGACGCGGGCTTTCCGGGGAGGCCGTATGAAACCCTTTACCGGCTTCTTCAAAAAACCCGGCGGCATGGACAGGAAGATCTACCGTTTTCTGGAAACGGATCAGAAGGAGATGATAAAGGGGGTAATGGAACTTTCCGGCACTACCGTCAGGGAAGTCATGGTGCCCCGTACCGATACGGTGTTCCTTTCCGCCGGCGCGTCCCGGAGCGAACTGCTGCGCTGCATAGCCGAAAGCGAACATTCGCGTTTTCCCGTGTATCAGGACACGATAGACAATGTAACGGGCATACTCTATGTAAAAGACGTGCTCAAGGCGCTGATCCGTGAAACCCCCGCCGACGCCGCTTCCGAATTTTTCGACATAAAAAAACTCCTCCGCAAGCCTTTCTTTGTGCCGGTGTCCAAGCACATTGACGATCTGCTCCGCGAGCTGCGCCGCCGCCGGGTTCATATTGCCGTGGTGGTGGATGAGTACGGCGGCGTTTCCGGCATAGTCTGTATGGAAGACATCATCGAAGAAATTGTCGGCGACATTCAGGATGAATTCGATCATGAAACCGAAAACATCGTGAAGCTGGGCGAAGGGATCTGGCTCTGCGACGCGCGTGTCAATCTGGAGGATCTTTGCGAGGAAACGGGCGTCGAACTTCCCAGGGACAACTTCGATACCCTGGGCGGTTTTGTGTTTGATCTTTTCGGCAAGATCCCCGTTACCTGCGAGAAGGCGGTGTACCGGGGAAACGATTTTATCGTTCAGGTCATGGACGGGCACAAGATCAATACGGTAAAAATTGTCGTTCACCAGGAAGGTGAGTCATGAAAAGACCCCGCCTTTTTCCCCTTGTTTTTTTGGCCGTTTTTCTTGCGGGCGCTTTCCTTCCGGCCCAGCCGTCCGGGACGGCGCACTATTACGAGGAAGGACTTCGGGCCATGGCCGGGGAGGACTGGTTTGCCGCGGTGGAATTCTTTCTCGAATGTCTTGCCCTGAACGGCGCCCACGCCGAAGGAACCGCTGCCCTTGCCGAGTGTTACTATGAGCTCGGCGAATATGACCAGGCGCTCATCTGGGTCCGCAGGGCCCGCACGCTTGCGCGGGGGAACATGCGGGCCGCCAACCTTGAAGCCTTTACCCTCATCGCCCTTGGCCGCCTTGACGCCGCCTGGACGGTGATCTCCGATGTGCTTGCCCGCGAGCCCTACAACCGCGAGGCCCTGTTCGCGGCCGGCGAGCTGGATATAGCCCGGGGACGCTCGTCCGCCGCCCTGCTCCGTTACCGCGAGGCGGTGCGGCGCTATCCCGACGACAGGCGGCTTCTTGTTTCGCTGGCCCTTGTTTCCGCCTCGCTCGGCGATATGGAAACCGCGGAGGCCTGCATGGAGCGGGCCATCGCCGCGCATTCCGGGGACTACCGAACGTACTACTACGCCGCCTGGCTTGAAAGTCTCGGGAACCGCCTGCCGCAGGCGATAGCCTACGCCACAAGTTCGCTGACTTACAGGCCCGGTTTCAGGCCCGCCATGTCCCTCCTTGCCGCCCTCCGCTACCGGGCGGGCCAGTTCGGAGAGGCGGCGCGGCTTGCCGACCAGGCCATCGCGGCGGATCGTGAAGACGCGGGCGCCTGGTATCTCAAGGGACTTTCCTGCATGAGAATGGGACGTTCCCTGGACGCGCTGGGTGTTCTTTCGGGCGCGGCGTCCGTCGACGCGGAGGATGAATTCATACGTTTTGTCCTTGAAGATCTGCTCATTAGTATTACTTCGCTTGAGGAAAGCGGCACGGGGAAAGAAGATCCCCGCCGCGCCTGGTGGGCCTCCTGGCATTTCAACCGCGCGCGGGATTTCCGTTCCGCCAATCTTAACGGAGAGGCGCTCTTTGAGTACCGGCGCGGGCTCCGTCTCAATCCCTATGCCCGCGACAGGCGGGAATACGCGGAACTCCTCAGACTCGAAGGGTATCCGGCCCGGTATTTTGAGGAACTCAAGTTTATGCAGGATCTGGGGCTTGGGGATCGCGCCCTTGACGACGCGGTGGAAGCCTACGATTCCCTGCTGCAGGACGCCCTGTACCGGCGCTGGCAGGTAAACCCCGTGGTGGACGCCGCGAAGCGGCACTGGAAAGCCGCCGTCTTTTCCCTGGCGTCGCAGTCGAGTTTTTATCACGCCGACGCGGGCGCCGTGGCGGCGTCCTACATACGGGAACTTCTCGTTCACGACAGGAATATACAGGCGCTGGATCTGGAACTGCGGCAGCCTTCCTTCTCGCAGGCGTACCGTACCGCGCGGGACGCCGGGGCGGATTATTTTATTGTTGTTTCGGCGTCGGAAAACGAACGGGATCTTTCCGTAAAGGGAGAACTCTACGTGGGCCGTACCGGATCGCGGGCGGGGGTGTTTAACGCGTACCGTACCGGAGGGGACAGGCTCAGGAATGCCGCGAGGGGAATCGCCGAACAGTTTTCTTCTTCCCTGCCATTCCGCGCCGTCCTGATAGCCAGGAGGCAGGCCCAGGGCCTCATCGACAAGGGCCGCGCGGACGGCGTGGAAGCGGGCGGCGTGTACGACGTGGTGAAGAGGGGAAGCCCTCTTGTCCTTAACGAGGGGATAGGCCTTTCGTATACCGCGGACGAACTTGTGGGCAGGCTGACCGTGGAAAACGCCGGCGAAGAAGTCGCGTCGGGACTTCTTGTCCGTAACGGCTTCTTCGACCGTATCGGCATAGGCGACGAGATCATCCTTCAGGCCGAAAGGGACGGGAACGCCCCTCCGCCTGAAGCGGGGATGAATCCCGAACTGAGGGCGCTCCTTCGGACGCTGCGGTAGGAGGAACGTTTTTCGGGATTATGCGGAATTTGTTTTTGAAGGGCCTCTTTAGCGCCGCGCTTTTTTTTGCGGCGTTCCAGTCCGCCCTGGCCGGAAATTTTTCTGACTGGTTCGCGGTTTCACCCAACATTGTTTTTTTCGGGGGAGGGGTGAATTTTCCCGATCATCACAAAAACCAGGCCGACAAAAAGAGCGAAGAGTACAATTACGAAATGACCATCGGCCTTGGGGAATTTCTCATTGAGCACAGGAAACTGCACTTTGGATTTGAATACCAGTTCATCCGGTTTTCGGGGTATTTTCACCGCGACGCGGAACTGGACATAGACAAGTTGTATTTTCTTAATCCTGGCTTTTACTGGAACCTGCTGTTCAGAGACGACATGATCCTGGGTCCCTTCGTTTCGGCAAATTACATTGTTGTGGAAAATTTCATGTACGATTTTACCGACGGACAGCCTTTTAAATTCAACCAGACAAGGGACGGCCGGCAGCCCGACAACATGACGGCGCTGAAACTGGACGCGTTTCTCTTCAGCGCGGGACTGCGTTTTCTCTGGAGAATCAGATGGGGCAGTTATTTCATCCCGAGGACGCTGAAGCTCGACGCCGGCTACAAAAATTATTCGGGAAAACACGCCTTCTTTCTCAATCTGGGGTTCAGCGCTCCCTTTTAGGGTAACGCCGATTCATTCGAGGGGGGTCTGATACCCCGCCCCTTGGGGCGGTTCAATCCCTTCGCCAATGATGGCGGGGTAGCAGGCCCCCAGTATAAAATGAGAAAAGTCCATAGGACTTTTTCTTCTCGAACGAAGATACCACTCTGCTTGCGGCGGGTTTCTTCATTATCTCCAGAATGCACCCTGTATGTGGTGTGTATTTAATATAATACCGCTGTATATGGCATGTTAAATTAATAAATACACAGTGCCATACTTTTGGAAAACAGCAAATTTATAATTGATTCCTGATTCCTTATAATATAAAGAATCAGGAATCAGCGGCTGAAGGGAGTCGAACCCTCGTCTCCAGCTTGGAAGGCTGTGGTAATAGCCGTTATACGACAGCCGCGTGTGGATTACATGCTAGCGGATCCCGTCCCTTTTTGTCAATCTGCGCGATGACG
>JAIRXH010000147.1 GCA_031268385.1 Treponema sp.
TCTAAACCGAACCAGATTCGTTTCAGATGATATAATAGAGCGGGTTGAACAGGCCTGCAAGGAGTTACATTACCGTTCCAACCCTGTGGCGAAAAATCTACGGAATGGAAAGTCCGGACTTATCGGTTTTGTGGTGTCGAATCTTGAAAATTCTTTCTATGTAAGTATTACAAAAGGCATAGAGAAAGCTATCAATTCTTACGATTATAAACTGTTGCTGATTGATTCGGCAGAAAGCAAGAAAAAGGAGATGGAGAACGTTGAATCCCTCTATCATCAGGGAGTAGAGGGCCTTATAATCGTCCCCACCGCTTCCGATTGCAGCTATTTGAAAGATATAGTACCCCAAGATTTCCCAATTGTTTTTACTGACCGCAAGCCAAAGAACTGGGATGCCGATATGGTCCTGCTGGATAATAAGGAAGCGGCCTATCAGGTGACGGACAGCCTGATCTCCCACGGCCTGCGAGAAATCGGCTTTGTGGCTATCGAATTCGGGGACAATGAAAATGATTATGTCATAAGCGAGCGGGTCGATGGCTATAAGGAAGCGTTGAAAAGGGCGGGTATCTCTTTCCGGAGTGATTATTTAAAAATCGCGACTCTGCCGCCTACTATTGTTAATGAGCTACTCCAATCTCATGCATATAATTTGACTGACGAACTCTTGAAAACGCCTGTTCAGGGGATTATCTCGGGAAATAATCATACCGCTATTGGGCTTTATTCCTGCCTCAAAGACCGCAATGTCCGCATCCCCCAAGATATGGCGGTAATTACCTTCGATGACGATTTTTGGCTTCAAATGGTTACCCCGCCGATATCCGCTCTCGCACAACCTGCGGCACGGCTGGGACAATTATCAGCAGAGCGGCTTTTTTTCAGGATGCACCGGCCTCATGATGCAAAAGAGCAATTCCGGCTGAAAGCGCGTTTTATTCCCCGGGCATCTTCCCTGATAGAGAGTTAGGGTAACGCTGATTAACTTGTGGCTAATCAGCGTTACCTTAGCCTTAAAATACGCGTGTTCCTGGACTTACTCCGTCTGGCAGATACCGTTGGCTCTCCCTCTTCCCGCAGTCCCGCATCAGGCGCCACAACTGACCCCGAATATGCCGGTCATCTCCCTGACGGTGTATCGTCCCCGGTTCTCTTGCATGAACCGGCACGCCTTCCCCGGCCTTCCGGCTGCGCAAAGATGATACGGACTGAAGTCCGGCCGCTTTTTTCAGGATTTCGAGTGAGGTGGGGCTTCACGCCGACTCCCGGGCTTGCCGTATCCGCCGGTTCTCGCTGATACTCAAATCCAGCGCGGTTTGACGCACCGTTGTCTTTGTGTTTACAAGCTGGGGTATGGTCCCGGCGCTTCCCCGGCCTGTTCGGGAAAGGGAAGATCCTGATTTGACAGGGGGAGCATCACTTCGTCGAGGTCTTTCACTATCCCCGTATCGATAAGTCCCCGGTCTGCCATATCGCGGAGTATGGGAAGGGTCTCCTCGTGGCTGCGTCTGGGGTGGTACGGGCGTTCCTCGCTTACCGCCTGGTAGATGTCTATGCAGGCCAGGAGGCGCGAATTGAAATCGAGTTCATCCGCGCCCTTCCCCCGGTGGTATCCTGAACCGTCGAGTTTCTCATGATGATTGGCCGCCCACCGGTATACGCTGTCGAAGCCTTCTATATTCTGAAGGATCACATCGGTCTGCCTTACGTGATCCTGAATGATACGGAATTCCTCCGCGTCAAGTTTTCCCGGTTTTTCAAGTATCTCCTCCGGGATGGCGAGCTTGCCTATGTCGTGGAGCGCCGCCGCGAGGTAGAGTTCCGCGCTTTCGGCCGGACCGTAATGGTAGTGTTTTGCCATGATCCAGATCCTGTTGGCGATCTGCGACGTATGGCTGTGGGTAAAGGCGGATTTATAGTCTATGATGCGCATCGCCATGCGGGCAACCCGGAAGATGACCGCGTCGTCCATATCGGCGTACCATGGCGGAATGGCCTTTTCCGCCGAATCAATGATGCGGCCGCTCCCCAGGCTTTCCAGCATGTCTTCGTCAAGGACGGCAAGCATCGCGTCCGCGGCCCGTTTGGTGTACTGCTTCCCCGCCGCTTCCCGTATCTCGTTCCTCAATACGGGAAGGTAATCGGGGTTCAGCGTTTCAAGGTGATGGTGAACATCAATCATGTCGGCTATCGCGATAAGCTCCGCCCCCAGGGGGAATTCCCCTTCTTTTTTCCCGAAGGGCCCGGTGCCGTCGGCCCATTCATGGTGGTACTGGATGAAGCCCTGTATGTCGCGGTCCCGCAGCAGGCTTTCGGCGTTGCGCTGGCCGTAGCCGCAGTGCAGGGGAAGGGCCACATCTTCTCCCTGTTTTTCGGCCTGTATGTATTCGGTAAGCGCGGAATCGTGGAGCAGAGCGCAGGTAGTCAGCGCCGAAAGTTCCCCCTCGGCCATGCCGAAGGTCCGCCCCATTGCCGCGCAGAGCGCCGAGATGCGTTTGCCGTGGTGCGTACTTGCCCCCAGCAGAGCCCCTTCCACAATGTCAAGGGCCGCCGCTATTGCCCGGATAAGCTGATCCATTCTTATGTTCATTGTCGAAAGTATATGAAAGACCGCGATAAAAAGCGACCCTTGCCGAAGGCGAAGCGTAGCTTCGCCTTCGGCCGGGGAGTTTTGCGGCAGCAGAGCGCTGTTTGAAGGTTACGCGCGGTTTGGAGCCGCAAAACTCCAGGGACGCAGTCATTGCCGGGTGGCCGCGGCGGGGAAAAGGAGATAACAAGGCCCCGCGGGTTTTGTTCCGCGGGGCCTTTGGGGTGGCGCCGGTTAACTTTCGGCTGACCGGCTGACGCCCCGGACAAAAGACGGCGTGACAGGCTGTGCGCTTACCCGAAGTACCTTTTGTACAGTCCCTTGAAGCCGCAGCAGTGACGGGCTTCGTCGCGGGCCATTTCGTGGACGGTATCGTGGATGGCGTCATAGCCGCGTTCCTTGGCCCGTTTGGCAATATCGGTCTTGCCCGCGCAGGCGCCGTGTTCGGCTTCTATACGCAGTTCAAGGTTCTTCTTTGTGCTGTCGGTTATCACTTCGCCCAGGAGTTCGGCAAACTTCGCCGCGTGCTCCGCCTCTTCAAAGGCGTAGCGTTTGTAGGCCTCGGCAACTTCGGGATACCCTTCCCGTTCGGCGACCCGGCTCATGGCAAGGTACATGCCGACTTCGGAACATTCGCCGTTGAAGTGGGCCCTGAGATCCTCAAGGATATCCTGTTCGGCGCCCTTGGCAACTCCGACAACATGTTCGGCGGCAAAGCCTCCGCCCTGTGTCTGTTCCCTGAATTTGGCGGCCGGCGCCTTGCACTGCGGACAGAATTCCGGAGGCTTGTCCCCGGTGTACACATAACCGCATACTGAACATACCCATTTTTTCATACGATCCTCCATTCAAGTTCTTAAAATATGTTATCCGGCAGACGCCGAATCATGCTGTATCAATCCCCTTCGGGAAGGGTCTCCCCGTTTTCGGGGGACATTGCGCCGGAATGTTCCGCGCATGCCCCGCACAGGCCGTAAAATACCGTCTTTCGGCAGTCAACGACAAAACCGGCGCGGGAAACCGGATCCGCGATCACTTCCCCGGCGCGCCGCAGGGTGTCCCCGTCCGGGCAGGGAAGATCAACAATGGCGCCGCAGCGTCCGCAGACCAGATGGGGATGCGGAGAAGTTTTGCCGTCAAAGCGTTCTTCCCTGTTTACCACACCGACCGAAACTATGTCCCCTTCGTCCCTGAAAACCCCGATATTGCGGTACACCGTACCCAGAGAAAGGCCGGGAATACGGGGTTTGAGCCTGTCGTACACCCATTGGGCGCTGGGATGTTCATCCGTGGCGTTTATGGCCTCAAGAATGGCGTCCCGTTTTCCGCTGTGCTTTCTTGACAATTTCCCGGTTGACATACTTTAATAATAATAACTATTATTATATTGTCAAGTGTTTCTTTTGAAAAACCTTGACATTTTTTGGGTGAAAGCCGTATTTTTTGGTAAAACCGGCAAAGGCCGCCTGAAACGGAGAATGGCGGGATTGACGGAACGGCGCTTGAACCATACGGCGGCGCCTGTTATTATATGACCAACACGGAAACAGAGGTGCAGATGCAGTCATTAGGAATCAATATCGGATCTACCAGCCTGAAGATGGTTGTGGCGGAAGACGGAAAAACACAGTGGTCGGCTTCAGTTCCCCACGAAGGGGATTTTGGCGCGGCGGTACACAGGCTCCTTTCCGAAGGCCGCGTTTCGGAAGGCATCCCGGTCCTTGTCACCGGTAATGAGGGCCGGTTTATGTTTAACGCGGCGGGTACTCTTGAGCCCCTCTGTGTAGAGGCGGCCCTCAGATCGCTGGATTTGAAAGCGGACGCGGTTGTCAGCATGGGCGGTGAGGATCTTGTTGTTTATTCACTTGACGCGTCGGGGAAGATAATCAACAACTTTTCCGGTAACAAATGCGCTTCGGGAACCGGGGAATTTCTCAAGCAGCAGCTTGCCCGCATGGACATGACCCTTGATGATATAGACAGGGTGCCCGACGACGCGAAGGTGTACCCCCTTTCGACCCGCTGTTCGGTGTTCATGAAAAGCGATTGTACCCACCGGCTCAACAAGCGGGAAGCGACCAAAAACGACATAGTTCTTTCCCTTTCCGACGTAATGGCCGTCAAGGTTATTGACTTCCTTAAAAGGGCGAAGATTTTTTCGGGCCGGGTTGTTTTGACGGGGGGAATTACGCTGAACCGCCACATCATCCGTTTTATCAGGGAAAAGGCCCCGCATATCGAGTTTGTCATTCCGGAGACGGCTCCGGTTTTTGAGGCGCTGGGCGCCGCGGTGCTGGCCCCCGAATCGGGAAGCCCGCTTCCCTCCCTTGCGCGGCTCCTCAAGCCCAACGAAATACGCTTCGGCGCGCTTTCCGCGTTGCGGGACTGGCATCACAGGGTGAAGAGTTTCGAGAAACCCGGCGGAAAGGTCAAGGCCGGCCGCGCCTATATACTCGGCGTCGACGGCGGCTCCACCACCACCAAGGCCTGCCTTGTGGACATGGAAACCGACGAAGTTACGGCAAGCCATTACGGGCGTACACACGGCGATCCTGTCAAGGCGCTCAAGGAATGTCTTGCCATAATACAGGAACAGGTCATTGCCGACACGGGCGGAAAGGAAATAGACATACGTCTTGTTTCCACGACCGGATCTTCACGGGAAATACTCGGCGTGTTTCTTGAAACCCCCGGCGTGTACAACGAGATCATCGCCCATTCGGTTGGGACCACATTCTTTGATTCGGAAGTTGAAACGATCTTCGAAATAGGCGGACAGGACGCCAAATATGTGCTGCTTAAAAACGGCGTTCCCATCGATTACGCGATGAACGAAGCCTGTTCGGCGGGAACCGGATCGTTCCTTGAGGAATCGGCGTCGGGGGATCTTTCGATTCACTCGGCAAAGGACATTGGCCCCATAGCGCTCGGCGCGGACGCCCCGCTCAAATTCGGCGAGCACTGTTCGGCCTTTATCAATTCGGATATACGAAAGGCGGTTCAGCAGGGGGCTACACGGGAAAACATCACGGCGGGCATCGCCTGTTCCATCGTCGCCAATTACCTTAACCGCGTGGTCGGAAACCGCACCATAGGCGGGAAAATTTTCCTTCAGGGCGGCGTGGCAAAGAACCCCGCGGTGCCCCTTGCCTTTGCCATGATGCTGGACAAGGAGATCCTCGTTCCCCCCTCGCCTGAACTCATGGGCTGTTTCGGCGTGGCCCTGCTCGCGAAGCGCAAACACGCCGACGGGCTTCTTGAGGAAAGGGCCGTGGTAATAGACGATCTTTTGAACCGCGAGATAGGCTATGAACGGGTCTTTACCTGCAATGCCTGCGACAACCGCTGCCCCATACAGGTGCTCAATGTCAACGGGCACAAGTACATGTTTGGGGGCCGCTGCAACAAATATACCAACATGAGAAAACAGGTAAAGGATGTACCCGTTTTCGATTATGTCGAAAAGCGGCAGAAGCTCATGTTCGGGGAATACGCCGCGCCCGCCGAGCCCGCGGCCCGGAAGCGCGATTATGTTGTCGGTATTCCCCGCTGTTTTTCAACGCATACCCTGTACCCCCTTTACTCGTGGTTTTTTTACGAACTGGGGATCAAGACATTCCTTTCGGACGAGGTGGTTCATGCGGGGGTGGCGCGGGCCGAATCGACCTACTGCTTCCCTGCGGAAATAGCGCACGGGGCGGTGCAGGACTGTCTTGACAAGGGCGCCGACTATGTACTTCTTGCCCATTTCCGCGATATGCCCAGCTACGAGAAAGATGTTCACGCCAATTTCTGTCCCATTACGCAGAGTCTTCCCTATTATATAGAAAAGGCGTTTCCCGAAATCGAAAAGAACCGTTTTCTTCCGCTTGTGGTGAGTTTCAAATTCGGCGACGAGAAGGCGCTTGAGCTTTTCACCGTCATGACGGCGCGGCTTGGAATAGACGCGGCGGAAACCAGGACTGCCTTTGAAAAGGCGCTGGCAAAACAGACCGGGTATTTCAGGGCGGCAAAGGAACTCGGAGAGGCGGCTGTCGAGGATGCCCGCAGGGCGGACAGGCCCGTGATCGCCGTTCTCGGCCGGCCCTACAACGCCTTTACCCCGGAAGCCAACATGGGCATTCCCCGGAAATTTACGAGCCGGGGCTACTCCATTGTGCCCTTCGACATACTTCCCTTTGAGGGTGAACAGATATTCCCCAATATGTACTGGTACTATGGCCAGCAGGATGTCAAGTCGGCGAAGTTCCTCAAAAACGAGGAGAATATCTACGTTACTTACGTCACCAATTTTTCATGCGCGCCGGATTCTTTCATCCTCCATTACCTCAAATGGATAATGGGGCAGAAGCCTTTCCTTGTGCTGGAGCTTGATTCCCATTCCGCCGACGCCGGCATCGATACGCGGGTGGAAGCCTTCCTTGACATCATTGACGGTTACCGCGCGAAGAAACTTGCCATTGAGGGGGAACGCTACGACAACGGCTGGAAATTCGTCAGCGAGAAAAAAGGCGGCGGTTTTGAACTGCGCATCGACAATCTCAAGACGGGCGAGCGGGTTCCCATTGCGGGGAACCGCCGGGTGAAGGTGCTCCTTTCCAACATGGGGGCCATCGCTACCGAATACATGGCGGCCGCGGTGCGTTCCATAGGGGTCAACGCCGAGGCCATGCCCGTGGCGACCGCCAAAACCATACAGGTGGCGCGGGCGCACGCGTCGGGCAAGGAGTGCGTACCGAGTCATCTGGTGCTGGGAAGCGCCCTTCAGTTCTTCATGAGCGACAGGTACCGCAAGGACGAACTCTATCTGCTCTTTGTGCCCATCACTACGGGCCCCTGCCGTACCGGCCAGTACTATGTGTACTACGAAAATCTCTTCCGCGACATGCGCCTTGAAAATGTGGTGGTCTTTATCCTTTCCGCGGACAATTCCTACACGGAGCTTGGTCCTGATTTCGCGAGGCAGATGTGGAAGGGTGTGGTTCTTTCCGATTACCTCAAGGACATACAGACCAGCCTCAAGGCCGTTGCCGCCGATCCTGTGCGGGCCCTTGCCGATTATGAAAAGTCATGGCGCGGCTTCATGGGTGTGGTGGAGCACAATCCGGGGGATATGTGGAACGGGCTGCGAAAGGTCGCGGACGACGTGAAGAAGATACCGCTTAAAAGAACGCTCGCGTCCTGCCCCCGCGTTCTTGTTGTCGGGGAGATCTATGTAAGACGCGATGATTTTGCCGTGGGGGAACTCATAGACCTCATGAGCGAGCGGGGCATCGCCGTCAAGGTGGCCGGCATTTCCGAGTGGATCCACTACCTTGATTTTGTGCGTGAATACGCCCTGAAAAAACTGATAAAACTCCGCGGACCGGGAAGGCGGCTTTTCTCAAAGCCCTGGCGGGATCTTAAAAAGCTGGGTATCGAGGAATGGTGGAAGCATTCGGTAGAAGAAAAGGTGCTTTCAATTCTGGAGCCCACGGCCCTTATTCCCGAAACGCCCCACGACATGCGTCAAATCATGAAGTACACCCAGGAACACTTTGTGAACCTGGAACTCAACTCGGAAATCGCCGTTTCATCCGGCTCCGCCGCGGCCGCCATGGAACACGGCTATTCGGGCATTGTCAACATCAGCCCCTTCGCCTGCCTCATAGGCCGGGTCATTGAAGGGATCTTTACCCCTTGGGCCCGCGAGCGCAACTACCCCATATTGTCGGTGGAAGTCGACGGCAATCTGCTTCCCCCCAACATCGTAAACAAGCTCAATATCTTCATGGTGAACGTGCT
>JAIRXH010000200.1 GCA_031268385.1 Treponema sp.
CCCTGCTCGCACCGCCCGCCCCCCCCCCGCCCCCCCCCCCCCCCCCCGCGGGGGGGGGCGCCCCGCCCCCCCCCCCCAAAAGGTTACTGTAACACGCGGCAGGCGGGAAGAGCTGCGCAAACCGGAACCGGCGCTTCCTTTACTCAAAAAGACACCGTACCACGAGCGGGGGGAATGTTCAAGGCCGAAGGGCGAAGACGAAGCTCTGCTTCGTCTTCGCCTGGGGAGTTTCGCGGCGGCTATGCGAGGGTTTGGGGGCGGTGTCCGGGGTCGGAGCCGCAAAACTCCACGCTTACACGGCGGGGCGGGGTGAAAGGCGCTTCGCGCCTTTCACCTGAGGAGTTTCGCGGCGGGGCGCGTATGCTTCCGTGCGGCGCGGGGTTTGATGGCAGGGGGAATGCAAGCGGGGGGCGCGTAGGGCGGGAGCCGCGAAACTCCAGGCGCGCGTGCGGCGGGGCGGCAGGCGCCATATTCCCGTGATCCGTAGTGAAAGGACACCCACTGATTTTTCAGGGGGTGGCAGGGGTAAAAGCGTCCTCCGCAAGGAGGACCTTTTACCCCTGACAGGACCCCCGGTAAATTCTATATGGTGTCCTTTCACTACAGAGTTTCGCGGTACTTGAACGTAAACTCAGGCGCCTGTCTTCCCGGCGAAATATATTGATTTTCTTTCCCAATAACAGTATCCTTGACAATATGTCTGGAAGGGGTTCCTCCTTTGTATCGGCGCTGGTTATAAGGGTTCTGGCGGTTTTTACCGTTATTGCCGCGGTGGCAATCGGCGCGGGGCTTGGGCTTTCTCTCGCGGTTACGGCGAACATCAAAAATATGGAAAATTTCAGGGAATTCGCCCCCGCCCTGCCCACGAAGATCCTTGATTCCGAAGGGACCCTTATCACCGAATTTTCGGCCGAGGAAAAACGGGAAATGGTATCCCTGAGCGAACTGCCCCGGCATCTCCTGTACGCGGTCCTTGCCCGCGAAGATCCCGATTTTTACAACCACCGGGGGTTCAGCGTGCGGGGCATAGCCAGGGCGGCGGTGGGGCAGATGCTTGGCCAAAACTGGGGCGGCGGCTCTACTATTACCCAGCAGGTGGCAGGCACCCTTTACACCAACCGTTTTGAAAAAACCATCAGGCGAAAGATAAAGGAACTGTGGTGGGCCTTCCAGATGGAGCGGCGCTACACAAAGAACGAAATTCTTGAAATTTACCTCAATTATATGATAATGGGTCCGGGTACCTACGGGGTGGAGGCGGCCAGCAAATACTTCTTCGGCCACAGCGCGCGGGAGATTACCCTTGCCGAATCGGCGATTCTCGTGATACAGCTTTCAAGCCCTGTCCGCTATAATCCCCTTGACAACCCCAACCTGGCCCGCGACCGCCAGCTTTCGGTCCTTAACCGCATGGTGGAAATGGGGTATTGTACCCACGAAGAGGCGGACGCCTCTTTCGAGGCGTACTGGGACAATTACGATTATACCCGCGCGTCCGTGTCGGCCTATTACGACAGGGAGGACAAGGCCCCCTGGTTCAGCGAGTATGTCAGGCGGGAGCTTGACGGCATGATGTACGGCACCATGGATTATTACCGGGACGGGTACACGGTGCTTACCACGCTGAATCTGAAACACCAGGCGGCGGCGGCGAAGTATATGGAAGAAGGCCTCCTCAGGGCCAACAGGGAATTCGCCAAATCCAGGGGAACAAGCATTGTCCAGGCGGAAAGAACCTGGATACCCATCGTGGATCTTCTGACGCTCTACTTTGATCTGGGCGACATACACACCGCCTCGCGGGGACAAAACGAGGCAAAGGCCCGTTCCCGCTATACAAAGACCATCAACCCCGTCGTGGACATGGCGGCCCTTGCCTTCGGAATACCGGACATCAAGATCATTACCGGAGCGGCCTTTGGGGAACTGAAAAGCGCGACGGAACAGAATGTGGTTGAGGGGGCCCTTATCTCCATTGAAAACGAGACGGGCTATATTACCGCCATCATAGGCGGTTCCAAATACGATGAATCGAACCAGCTTATACGGGCGACGCAGGGCAACATACAGCCGGGCAGCTCCTTCAAGCCGCTGTATTATTCGGCGGCCATAGACAGCCGCAAACTTACCGCGGCCTCTCTTATCTACGATGTGCCTGTTGTGTTTCACAACGAAGACGGTACGCCGTATATTCCCCTCAACTTCAAGGGTGAATGGAAGGGGAGCCTCCTGCTCTACGACGCCCTGGCCCAGTCCATGAACGTCGCCTCGCTTAAGGTCCTTGACACCATAGGCTTTGACGCCGCCATAGACAGGGCCGCGGCCCTTTTGGACATTACCGATCCCGAACAGATACGGAACACCTTTCCCAGGGTCTACCCGCTGGGATTGGGGATCATCTCCGCGTCTCCCCTTCGCATGGCGCGGGCCTTTGCCGTCTTCGCCAATCAGGGCCGGGATGTAAGCCCCATTGCCATACGGGCGGTGGAAGACAGAAACGGCCGCATTGTTCTTGATACCGAACGCGAGGTGCGGCTGCGGCAGCAGCGTATGGGAGAGGGCATTCAGGTAATAAGCCCGCAGAACGCGTACATCATGACCAGTATGCTCAAAAAAACCGTGGAGGTGGGAACCCTTGCCCACGGCGCCGGCTGGGGATCCAAATTCACCTTCAAGGATGAAAAGGGAAACACCTTCAGAATGCCCGCGGCGGGAAAAACCGGCACCCCGCAGAACTGGTCCGACGCCTGGGCGGTAGGGTACACCCCCTATTATACGACCGCCATCTGGTTCGGCTTCGACCGGCCGGGCAATTCTCTTGGGGTCAACCTCACCGGCGCGACGCTTGCCGGCCCTGTCTGGGGGGACTACATGCGGGAAATACACCAGGGGCTTCCCCGCCGGGATTTTATACGCCCCTCCGCGGGCATAGTCGAAATAACGGTCTGCGCCAAATCGGGCCTTCTTAAAACGGCCGCGTGCAATGAGGGCGAAGTGACCCTTCCCTTCCTTGAGGGAACCCAGCCGCGCGGTTACTGTACCATACACGGCGGGGCTCCCGCCTATGAACGCCTTGCCGTCACCGGACCCTTTTCCCTGGACAACGATGTCATGCTCGATACGCTTCCCATGCCGACCTTGAGGACGGATCTTCTTCCTGAAATCAGGGCCGGCAATTCCCGGAACACGGAGCCGGCGGGAAACCGCCCCGCGCGGGGCCGCACAGAGCGGAACGGGGTTCCGGGCGGAGTCCGGAACAGGGAGCTTGAGCCTGCCGACAGGAGAGAAGCGGAAGACGCCCTCTCCGCCATGCCCGGCGCGGCGGGCGGGGATACGGATGAATTGCCCGGAACGGACGACTTTGGCCTTGATATGCCCTCGTATAATCCCCTGCTGGATGATTAGGAAGATGTCGTGCGGATTCCCGTGAACAGTAGTATTATTCTTGCCGCCTGGAAAAGGCGGCCCCCGGCGGCCCGTTTACCGGGGAACACCGCGCCGGCGTTTTCCGGGCGGTTTTCCGGAACGGCCGGTTGACAAGACAGATGATACTGTTTCGCGGAATAAAAAAAATATCCATGGCGCTGCGCGTTTCCATTGAGCGCTTCATAAACGGACTTGGAATAGGGATGAGGGCCAAACTCATCATCATATTCGTCATCATCAAGGTCATTCCCCTTACGCTCCTTACCCTCATAGCATGGCGCCAGGCAAACATGCTGGGAAAGGAACTTAACCGGCGCACTGGGGAACTTACCGGCAGGGCGAACACCGCGCTGCTTGAAATGGGGCAGATGGCGGTGAACGATTCGGTCAAGGCGCTGAACGATTTTGCCACCGACGACATAGAACGGATCAGCACCGACATGGCAAGGCAGGTGGCGAACTTTCTCTACCGAAGGGACGGCGACATACTGTACGCGGCGTCCCTTCCGCCCGATGAAAAGACCTATTCCCTCTTTGTCGAAAACCACAGGAGCGGCATCGCAAAACAGGGCGAGTGGAAACTTGCCCCGGACGGCGGCTCGTGGATCCCCGCGGACGCGCCGGAAGACGCGGGGCAGGTTTCATCCTCCAACCATGAAAACGACGGGAACTTCCGTTACCGTCCCCCGGACGCGTATGAAATCGAACTGCGCCCGCTGTACCTGGAAATGACTTTTGTAGATACCGGCGGCAACGAGCGCGTCAAGGTTACTACGTCTGCCCGCATGGACGGGAGGCTCAAAAATGTCGCCGACAGGCGGAACACCTACATAAAGGCGGAAACCTATTTTGAGGATCTTGAAAAACTCAAACCCGGTGAAATCTATGTTTCCGAGGTAATAGGCGCCTATGTTCCCTCGCGCCTTATCGGCATGTACACGCCGGAAAACACCGCGGCCCGAGGCCTTCCCTTTGTGCCCGCCGAAGAAGCCTACGCCGGAAAGGAAAATCCGCTGGGCAGGCGCTTTCAGGGGATCATACGGTGGGCGACGCCGGTGACGGAAAACGGGCGGATAACAGGCTATGTGACCCTTGCGCTGGATCACGATCACATTATGGAATTCACCGATCACACCACGCCCATGCGGGAGCGGTACACGGAACTGCCCGACGCCTACGAGGGCAATTACGCCTTTATCTGGGACTACAAATGCAGAAACATCTGCCACCCCCGCCATCATTCCATCGCGGGGTACAACCCGGAAACCGGGGAGCCTGAAATTCCCTGGCTTGAGGAAACGGTATACAACGACTGGCAGGCGTCGGGAAAACCCTACAACGAATTCATCAAGGATTACCCGGTCTTCGACAACCAGTCACGCGACAAAAAACCCGCCGCCGTCCTTACCGGGCAGGGGCTTGTGGGCCTTGACGGACGCTACCTTAACCACGCCCCCCAGTGTACCGGCTGGTTCGATCTGACAAGCGAAGGCGGTTCGGGATCGTTTCTCATCCTGTGGAGCGGCCTGTGGAAACTGACCACGGCGGCGGCCATTCCCTACTACACCGGCCGCTACAGCCAGTCGAAACGGGGCTTCGGCCTTGTCGCCATAGGCGCCGGTTTTGAGGATTTTGAGCGGCCGGCGCGGGACACGGAAAAAACCCTGAACGAAATCATCGCCGATACGGACGGGGATCTTGCCGGGGCGGCGCACGAAACGGAAACGTCCATAGCGGAGAATCTCTACAGTACCACGGTAAAACTCGCCGTCTCGGCGGGACTCATGATCCTTCTTGTCGTTCTTATCGCCATCTGGATGGCTTCCATCTTTACCCGCAGCATCACCAGCCTCATCAACGGCATTTCCCGCTTCCGCTCGGGGGAACGGGGCTTCCGCTTCAACGCGCCAATAAAGGATGAAATAGGCACGCTTGCCGATTCGTTTGACGAAATGGCGGACAGCCTTGTGGAAGGCGACCGGGGGCCCCTTGTGATCACCGACATGCGGCGCCGGATTATTTACGCGAACGAGGAAGGGCTGAAACTTTTTCACCTTACTCTCAACGAAATACGGGGAAAAAATTACAACGACATCAGCATCTATCCTCCCGGTTCCTCCTTTGATCCTGTCATCGCCCTTGGCGCCGGAAAGGAAACGGACATATTCTACGAGGAAAAATCAAAACGCTACTACAAGGGGGACGCCACCTACCTCACGGACAGGGAAGGCAGAAACATCGGATATATCATTACATCCACGGATGTAACGGAGATAATAGAACAGCAGCAAAAAATTTCGGAACAGCGGAACCTTCTGGACCGCATCTTCTCCTCGTCACCGGACATTATCTGGTACCAGGACTCCGAAGGAAAAATACTCGCCGCCAACCCCCGGTACGCGTCCCTGTTCGCCAAAACGTCCGAGGAAATTACCGGACACAACATGGCGGATTTTCTGCCGCTTGCCCGCCTGTCCCTTGCCAAAACAAAGGGCAGGGAGACCTTCGAAATGCACAGGCCTTTGCACTACGAAGACAGATTTTTCTTTCCTGACGGCCACCTTGAAGTCCTCGACATGGTGCTGACCCCCATCTTTGACGGGCAGGGCGAACCTTCCGGGCTGCTCGGCTTTGGACGTGACGTATCGGACCGCGTCCTCATTGAAAAGGAACTCCGCCATACGCAGGAGGAACTGGAGGAAGCGGTGCGGGCGGCGCGGAAGGCCAACGAACACAAGGGGGATTTCCTTGCCCGCATGAGCCACGAGATACGCACGCCCATGAACGCCATTATCGGAATGACGGACATTGTAAAAAAGAAAATTACCGGCGCGGAAAACATTCCCGACGACATCATCGGGAATGTCGGGCAGATAGAGATTTCCTCCCGGCATCTTCTGGGACTGCTCAACGACATACTGGACATATCAAAAATAGAAGCGGGAAAAATAGAGCTTGCCGAAGAGGCGGAAGATCTTCTGAAACTTGCCGGCATGGCGGCCGCCATTGTGCGGCCCCGCTGCGATGAAAAGAACATTACCCTCAAAACACGCTTTGACATTCCCGACGGAAAAGCCTTCATGACAGATTCGCTGAGACTCAGGCAGGTGCTTATCAACCTTCTGGGGAACGCGGTCAAATTCACCCCGCCGGGCGGCAGGATAGAATTTACCGTGACGGAAAAAGAGGAGCGGGACGGGAAGGTCCTGTTTCATTTCGCCGTGCGGGATAACGGCATAGGCATTACCGAAGACGCGCAGGCCATGCTCTTCAAACCCTTTGAGCAGGCGAACAGCGGCATCGCGCGGAAATACGGCGGGACAGGACTCGGGCTTGCCATAAGCCGGAACATTGTGCAGATGCTCGGCGGCGACATCACCGTAAAGAGCAGGGAAGGAGAAGGCAGCGAATTCAGTTTTTCTGCCTGGTTTACACAGTCGGAAAGCGAAGCCGGAAAGGAAACTTCCGTTAACGACACGCCGGACCTTTTCAAGGACAGGCGCGCCCTGCTCGTTGACGACGTGGAGATAAACCGCATTATCGCGATAAACCTTCTTGAACATACGGGTCTTGTCATAGACGAGGCGGAGGACGGGGAAGAGGCCCTGCGTATCTTCCAGGGTTCACCCGAGTACACCTACGACATCATCTACATGGACGTACAGATGCCGGGCATGAACGGTTACGACGCATCCAGGGCCATACGGAACCTTGACCGGAAAGACGCGAAGAGCGTGCCCATAGTGGCGCTTACCGCCAACGCCTTCAGGGAAGACATTGACAAGGCGCTGGACAGCGGCATGAACGCGCACCTGGCAAAGCCCATGGAAAACGAAAAGGTCCTTGAAGTTACCGTAAAACTGCTGGAGAAAAACAACGGGGAACGGGGAAAATAGGGAAGAAACCGGGTGCGGGCGGACATAAGCCTCAGGGACACGCCGATCTACACTCAGGAAGCCAGAGGCAGACGGGAACCGGGGCGAATCTTTGTTTCAAGGGGGAAGAGAAGCTGAATCTCCTTCTCCCATATATCTTCCCGTCCGGGCCGCATACGGGATTCTTCTTCATACTGTTTCCTGAGATCCGCCTCAATTTGTTCCCGCCGTTCCTTTATATCGGGATCATTAAACCTAAAGATGGTCATAAGCACGATTTTTTCTGCGGGGAGATCCTGATACCCCGCCCTTGCCGAAAGAAAAACCGCGTATTCAATAAATTCTGAAGACACCATAAGGCCATTATCCTTCAAACACTGCACGATGCTTACATTTTTCCGTATGTCAACCTTTTCAAGCGGTTCGCGATCTTCCGAATAGACAATGGTTTTATCATGCTGTTTAACCATGAGGATGTTATCGCCGATATTCTGCCCCCAGGTACTATCCGGGTTATCCCGCAGCCGGACGGCCATTTCCGCGAGGGGGGTTTCAATATCCTCCGCGGCGCCGCCGCCGCCTCCTGCGGCCCTTACAAATATCCTTTGGCCGCCGTTGCGGATCTCCATGATTAGGGACCCGTCGTCAAGCCGCCTATACGAATCCAGACGAACAGCGCCCCGGACCCTGTCGCCAGCCGGCACGGCTAAAGCCGCCGGCGATTTAGACGCGTTTGCCAGCAACAGCGCCCGGTAGACAAGGACCGATGCCGAGAGCCTGTTTTCAAACCAGCCCAGGAAAAAAGGCGAACGGGTATTGAGGGAACCGGCAAGGAATTTTTCGTAGGCGTCATTGCCGTAAACGGGTTTCCCTTCTCCTTTTCTTTTAAAGTCTACACTACTCCTGTCAACACTGCGTTCATCCAGCCCAAACGGCCTGGCAATATAATAATTGACACGATCTTTCCTGAATTGTTCGGCGATGTCCCTGGTATGGGCATCGCCTATAACCATAGCCATAATTCCGTTGTTTTTTTCCAGTGCGGTTTTTACACCGGCGGCCATGGTAGCGCTGCGTTTTATTGCAGCATCCTCGAATTTGAGATAATCATCATAAAAGGATTTGATCCCGGCGTCCACATTACCGGCGCGTTCGACCTTCTCCTTTAATTCACGCAGACGGCTGACTTCTTGTTGCGGATCTCTATAATTTGAGATTATTTTTGCAGTCTCCAACGTCCATGAACGGTCATCTGCGTCAATACGTATGCTTTTGTTCAAATAATAGTTAATAGCTTCATTTGTTTTTTTGGAATCAGTCGGCCTGATATCATATTCCGCCTGGTTCTCAATGCCGAAGACCGAAAGGCCCTTCAACAGGTACATGAATTCCGGCGCCTTTATTTCCCCGATCTCCAGCATATCAAGCAATACGCCGTTCC
>JAIRXH010000016.1 GCA_031268385.1 Treponema sp.
CTGCCGCGATTAAAAATGCGTTAAAAATGATCGCGGCCCGCCTCCGACAGGCCGCAAAGGAGAAAATTATGACACACGGTAAGCATTTTATCCCCGACGGCGACGCGGCGTACGACAAGTTCTTCAAGAACATCTGCCGGTACGTGAACCAGAAGATTACCGGCCAGAGCCCGGAATGGACGCACATCCCTTGACAAAATCCGCCGTCCTGGCAGATTTTGTCATTAGTTACAGCGGCATCCATGCCGCCACCCTTGGGGCATAATGCAGGCAAAGTCCGAAGGACTTTGCCACGCCTATGCCAAGACCTTCAAGCCCCACACCCCGGCGGAAACCGCGGGAAAGAACAAGGCCAAGGCCGATTCGCGGAAGGTGCTGTCCCGTTTCATCCAGGTGTGGATCAGGGGCTTCCCGGAGATCGTCACCGTGGAGGATCTTGAAAACCTGGGCATCCCGCCCATCGACCACACCCATACGCCGGTGCCCCGCCCGAAGGCGCAGGCCGAGGCGGACCTTACCTTCCCCGGCATCCATACGGTGGAACTGCGGAACATCCGCACCGTGGCCGGCACCGGCGATGAGGACCCCCGCAGCGATTGGGGCGTGCGGATCCACTACGGCATTTTGGACGCGCCGGGCTCCGCCGGCAAACACCGCATCGCCACGCCGCCTCTTACCGGCGACGATCTGCCCCATTCGGTCTTCACCCACAAGAAGAAGCACCGCTTCGACTTCGACGGCGACTCGGGTAAAACCGTGTATTTCTGCCTCAAATACGAGAACGAAAGAGGCAGGGAGGACGGGGAAGGCCCCTTCGGCCCCATCATCAAGGCGGTTATTCCATAATTCACGTAGGAAAGGACACCATATAGATGCATCAGGGGTCCTGTCAGGGGTACAAGGTCCTCCTTGCGGAGGACGCTTTTCCCCCTGCCACCCCCTGAAAAATCATCGGGTGTCCTTTCATCATGTACTGTGAGCGGGTTTTACGGCTGTCCGCCTTCCCCCGAGCGGTCAAAATAGTCACGGTACATCTGTTCGACAAACAGCGTATGTTCCTTCATATAAAAGTAGGCAAACTCCCCGTTGTGCTCCCCTATCGCTTCGGCGATTTTGCGGTGCTGCTCCCTGAAGCGGGAGTAGACGTCTTCCCGCAAGGCGGGGGGAACCAGGGTTGATCCCCTGGGCCGCGTTTCCGCGTCAAATATGGCGCCGAAAAAATCAACAAGGTACCTGTTGCCCGTTGTCTCCACAATGGCCCGGTGGAATTCGGCAGCGCCGCCCTCCCGCGCGTCCGGGAAAGGGGCGCCTGCCGCGCTTTTGATCCGTTCACTATCGGCCTGGGAAGCGATTGACGCGACATACCGCGCAAGTTCGGGCTCGATGACAAGCCGCGCCCTGGTGGTTTCGAGGAACCGCTCCCGGTAATCGGCGAACAGTTCGTTCTGCCGCCTTGTCAGATTGGAACCGTCGACAAGGACGCGGCTGCCCTTTCCGTGTTGTGTTTCAATGATGCCGGCTCCGGCGAGGAGCCGGAGCGCCTCGCGCACCGTTATCCGGCTTACCCCCATGCCGGTCATCAGATCCTTTTCGCTTGGAAGCATGTCGCCGCTTGTGTACATTCCCCGCAGGATCTGCGACTTTATCTGTTCAATCACCTGTTCGTAAAGTTTTGTCCCCTGTACGATTGTGAACACCCTCTTCCCCCGCGTCGCAAGAAGCCTGATTGTGGAACCGGCCCGGCTCCCCTGAGTCAAATACCTTATGAGAACAACATACCCCGCTGCTTGCGGCGGGGTTCTTCATTTTATTGAGCGCGGCCCGCGTAATCAAGGCCGCGCAACGGCGCCGTCCGCGCCTCAGGACGCCTCCCGGCGCCCGGAGGCGGCGCCGTCAGGTTACGTCGCGCGCTTTCACCATATACCTGTGGCGGACAAGCGTAAGGGCGGCGATGAACGCGAGGTAAACGGCGATAACAACATAGATGGGGCCTGTGAGGTCCGAAAGGTTGATATAGGAAGTCCCCAGCATAAGGAGGCCTACAATGCCAAGGAGCACATAAAAAACCTTTCCCCGGACCCTGAAATGGGCGTCCGCGTGTTCACGGGGAAAGCGGGAAGGCAGGCGGAAACAGGCGACAAGGATCATGAATTCGCAGAGCATATCAAGGCCTATGCCCATTTTCGCTATTGTGCCCAGTTCAAGCCCGAAAAGGATGGGGAGCGCCCCGGCAAGGGCGAAGATCACAAGCAGCAGTACCGGCGTGCCGCCCCTGTTTTCGCGGGCGAATATGTTCGGCAGCCAGCCTTCCTTTGACGCCGCCTGGAGGCTGCGGGTTACCCACGAAAGGGTGCCGTTAAGGGTGGTCATAAGGGCGAAAATGGCCCCGCCGAACACAAAGAATATATACATCCAGGGCGGGAAAATTTCCCTGGCCACCTGGGTCAGATTTTCGAAGGCTACTTTTTCAAGGGGAAGAACGCCGCTTGCCACAATGCCTACCAGGGCGTAAAAAACGGATACCAGGAGCGTCGAGGTGATCATGGCCCTGGGAATGGTCTTGCCGGGGTTTTTGATGTCGTCGCCGTTTTCGGCGACAAATTTGGCGCCCCCGGCGGCAAAGGAAAGCAGGGCTATACCGGTAAGGAAATTCTTTATCCCGCCGGGCATGACGTTGGAGAACGAGGGGGCAAGGACGGCCCATTCGACCTTCGGAAGTCCCAGCGCGATAAACAAGAGGAGCGAAAGCAGGAGAAAGGCTACCATGCAGTTCTGTATAAGCGCGGAAGATTTAAGCCCGATGAGGTTTATCACGACCGCGATGCAGAGGACCGTCATGGCTACCGCCGTCTCGCTGAACGACGGGAATATCGACACGAAGTAGCTTGCAAGCCCCTTGGCATAGGTGGCGATAAGGACCTGCGTGATGACAAACATGCACACGTAGAAAAAACCGGCGCGCTCCCCAAGCAGGCGCTTGACGTAGCTGTAGCCGGCCCCGCTTGACGGAATCGCCGACGCCAGAAAGGCGCTTGGCAGCATGACCATTATCGCCAGTACCGCCGCGCCCATAAAGGCAAAGGGCGTACCGTGTCCGGTAATGCCGATGACAATTCCCGTAAGCACCATGATGCCCGATCCGATAATTTGACCGATGCAAAATCCCATACAATCCAGAAAATTGAGTTTTTTCCGGCTCTCCTGATCAGCCATTTTCATTCCTCCTGTCCGTATATAAGCGGTGAACAAGCGCCGTACCCTTTTCCAGAGTGGAACGGGGACAGCCTATATTGAACCGCATGAAGCCGTCGGCCTGCCTGCCGTAGTGGACACCGCTAGCCAGGGCAAGCCCGTAGCGTCCCGCCATCAAACCGGCGAGTTCTTCACTGCCCATACCAAGGCAGTTGAAATCGAGCCACATGAGAAATGTCGCTTCCTGTTTTGTTATTCCCACATCGGGCATGTTTTCCGCGAAGAAACCGGAAACATACCGGACGTTGCCTTCAAGATAACGGAGCAGTTCGTCAACCCACGTGTCGCCGTGCGTATAGGCGGCTTCTATGGCGGCAAAGGCGATGGCCGCGGGTCCGAAGATCCACGCCTCGCCCAGGGCTTTTTCAACGCGGGAACGCAGGGCGGAACCGGGAATGATCATGAAAGAGGAGACAAGGCCGGCCATATTGAAGGTTTTACCGATGGACGTGTAACAGACCAGCCTGTCCCGTATGCCGCCGAACGACGCCATGGACGTATAGGCATTGCCGAACAGGGTTATGTCACAGTGAACCTCGTCCGAAAGCACATAGACGCCGTATTTTTCACAAAGGGACGCTATCTTTTCAAGTTCACCGCGCGTCCAGCATTTTGCCAGAGGATTGTGGGGATTGCAGAGCATGACGGCCCTGACGCCTTCCTTCAGTTTTTTTTCCACAAGATCAAAATCCGCGAAGAAACGGTTATCCCTGCGTATCATGGGACACTCGGCAACCTTTCGCCCTGAATTGGCGATGACGGCGAAAAACGGATCGTAGACGGGCGTGAAAAGAAGAACGGAATCCCCGCTTTCGGTGAGGGCCTGTATGGTGAAGCGCAGGGAAGTTACCACACCCGGACCGGGCACAATCCAGGAAGGATCGATATTCAATTTGTGCCTGCGGAAAAACCAGGAACAGGCCGCCTGTTTGCTGCCCCCGGAAACATCCGAATAGCCGAAGAGAGGATGCTCGCAGCGTTTTTTCATCGCGTCAAGGATTTCAGGCAAAGAGGCGAAATCGGTATCGGCAATCCAGAAGGGAAGAAGCCCGTTTTGAACGCCGAAAGATCCCTGTCTGTCCCATTTGACACAGTCAGTCCCCCTGCGTTCGACAATTTTATCAAAATCGTACATAAAGTCCTCTCGTTATCTTGTGAGTATATATTATAATATGATAACACGCAATATAAAAACAGACAAGAAAAATTGTCATAAAAAGGGACCTGGAAATCATGAAATTCCCGTGACAAAATGAAGGAGGTCGGCAAACTCTGGATGGTTTCTTTTAATCTTATTATGTTATATGATAAGTTATGACGAAAGATAAACCATACAGACCATGGCTCCTGGTCGCGGGCTATTCCCTGCTGGGGATTTCATTCCCCGCCGCGGTTACCCAGTTCACCATGTTTGTCCCCGAAATGGCCGCCGCCCTGGAGGTTGACACCAGGCTGATACTTCTGGCCGACAGTCTGCGGGCCGTCTGCCTTGTCGCCGCCATGTTTCTGTCCGGGCCCGTGTACAGAAAACTGGGAAGACGGCGGACAATATGCCTTGGCGTACTCTTCCAGACACTGCCGCAGTTCCTTCTCCCGGCCGCGGTTCAGTTCCGCAGCGTCCCCTTTTTTTTCATATTCAAGGCCATGCAGGGATGCAACGCGGTTGCCTTTCCCGTGTATCTTTCAACAATTACCGCCTGTGTTCCCCCAGGTTCGGCGGGCCTTGCCACCGCCATTTTTAACGGCAGCTTCACGGCCGGAGCCGGCATAGGCGCCTGGCTGTCGGGCATATCGGCTCCCCTGCTCGGCTTCCGGTGGACCTTTTATTCCCTTGGCATACTGTGCCTGATCTTTGCCCTCCCCGCGCTGTACCTTACCGGAAGCATCGCGGACGACAATGGAACCGGGCGTGCAACAAACAAAGAAAAAAAACAGGAAGGGATCTATGCCGCCGTCATAAGGCGGCCCATCCTGTGGTTTCTGATTCTCGCGCTGTCGGCAAACACATGGCTTACCCAGTCGGTGACTGTGGACATGCCTGTATACCTCGATTTTTCGGGCATCTCAAAAATTCTCACCGGAAACCTTATGCTGGCCATCAGCATGGTGATTGTGGCGGCGTCCGTCTGCGCGGGAGCCTTCTCCGACTTTTGCGCGGCGCGTTCCGGCAATCCCGTAAGGACCAGAGCCCTGATCCTGGCCGGAGGATACGCGCTCAGCGCGGCCGCGGCGGTGCTGTTTACCTTCGTTCCGGGAAAAGAATTTCATCTTTTGGCACTGTGCGCCTGCCTCATGGTTTTCGGATCCGCCTGGGCCGCGGGAGTTTTCTGGGCGCTTCCCTCCATGTTTTTTTCGGGAAGCAAAAACCTCGGGGCCACGGCGTTTTGCTCGGGCGCGTCCAACATTGTAAATCCCGTGGCTCCCCTTGTTACGGGCGTGCTGCTCGGTTCCGCCGGATACTGGCAGGCGGGATGGCTTGTCTGCGGGATAATTTCCCTTGTCAGTCTTGCCGCCGGAATAGTTATTTCACGAATGAAAGGACAGCCTTCCTGACCGCCCGCACGGCCCGCCTGCCGGTTTTCCCGTGACGATGATACGTTTCTGAAAAAAGGGGTCTGAAACCCGCTTGACACCACGTTTTTTTTATGGCATATATAACAGTAATTATTATAGCGTAAAGTCATCATTGCGATGACTGCCACGTCTATAGTGGACTTGTTTAGTAACCCGGTTGGTTACCAAACAAGTCTTGCGATTTTTCAGGCTAAAGCCAGGCTTTAGCCTTACAAAATCGCGTTTTGAAGCGGAAGTTGTTCAATAACTGAAGTTATTGAACAACTCTATTGAAAAATATGATAAATGAAGAACCCCTCCGCAGAGCAGCGGGGCATCTTCGTTCGAGAAGAAAAAGTCCTACGGACTTTTCTCATTTTATACTGGGGGTCTGCTACCCCGCCATCATTGGCAGGTAATTGAACCGCCCCAGAGGAGCGGGGTATTAGACCCCCTCGAATAAACATAGGGGCA
>JAIRXH010000063.1 GCA_031268385.1 Treponema sp.
CTTCTCCATTAGCAGCGTCTTTCCATTTACCGTTGATAAACAACTGGTACCGGCTCTTGAAATTGGGTTTCATAGACCACCTCCGTAAAAAATGATGTGTAACAGGATGCATGATCAAAGGCAAGGTCTTTATTGTACCACGGTTTTTGGTCTTGTCAAAAAAAATAAATCGCCGCCGCCCTGGAGTTTTCGCCCCGCGCACCCTTGGAGTTTTCACTCCACGCGCCCCTGGAGTTTTCGCCCCGCGAAAACTCCCCAAGTAAAACCCGCAAAGCGGGTTTTACTCCGTTTATGTTACGGGTGAAAGGACACCCACTGATTTCCCAAGGGGGTGGCAGGGGGAAAAACGCCCTCCGTAAGGAGGGTCTTTTTCCCCCTGACAGGACCCCTGGTATATCTATATGGTGTCCTTTCACTCACTCTTTTGTCCAATACCGGAAAAAGATCCCCAGGAGCGGGGGAATTGAACGTAGTTTTTCCGAAAGGGGCGAGGCGGCGGCAAAGGCCGCGGCGGCGCGGATGCCCCGGAAAACTTTTTCCGAATAGGGGTGCCACCACAGGTTGCGCCTGACGCCGGGAAGCACGTCGTCTACCACGACCGTGGTTTTACACATTTCGGCAAATCCGGCCTCGCCGTGGGTCTTTCCCAGCCCCGAATCGCCAAAGCCGCCCCAGGGGGTTTCGGCAAGGCCGTGGGACATGAGGTGATCGTTTATCATCACCGCCCCGGCGTTCATGCGGCCGGCAATTTCCCGCGCCCTCTGGCGATTTTTTGACCACACCGAGCCGGTGAGTCCGTAAGAGGACGAGTTGGCGATACGGAGCGCTTCATCATCGTCCTGTACTGGACACACGCCTACCACGGGACCGAAAATTTCACCGGTCATGAGGGGCATTTCAGGGCCCAGATCCGTAAGAACCATGGCGGGAATGAAGCGTTCCGGCGGGAACGGGACGGCGGGTCCGGGCGCGGCGCTTTGGGCCGCTATCTTCGCCCCCATGGCAAGGCAGGCGGCTATCTGTTTTTCAACGGCTTCTTTCTGCTTTACCGTGGTCATGGGACCGAGATCGGCGTCTTCCCCTTCGCCGGCCCTGAAATTCCGCACAAGCACGCAGAGTTTTTCCAGAAAGGGCCGGTACACATCGCGGTGAACCAGAACGCGCTGGGCGCCGCCGCAGGACTGGCCGGAGTTGGAAAAACCGGACCAGAGTATGCCAAGGGCGGCCCGGTCAAGGTCGGCGTCGGCGCGGATTATCGCGGCGTCGGCGCCGCCCAGTTCCAGAACAAGGGGAAGAAGGCACGGCGCGGCGCGGGCCATGATCTCTTTCCCCGTCGCCGTGGAACCGGTAAAGAAGAGTTTGTCCACCCCGCCCGATATAAAGGCGGGTCCGGCCTCCAAGCCGGGAATTTCAACATGGGTAAACAGCCCTTCGGGCAGATCCGCCGCGCCCGCGATACCGGCGATGGCCCTGCCGGCGCCGGGAGTAACGGACGCGGTTTTAAGGATAACGGCGTTCCCCGCAAGAAGCGCCATGACGGCTTCCGAAAAGGGAATGGCAAAGGGATAATTCCAGGGGGAAATGATCCCCACCACGCCCCAGGGCTTTTTGACAAGGCGGCCCTGCTTGTTGAACATGAGGAGGCTGCCGCCCCGCAGTTTCCGGGAAGCGAGGAATTTCCGCCCCCTTTTGACATAATAGGAAAGGGCCAGAACCGCGGGAAGCAGTTCCGCGGCCAGCGCGTCCATGCGCAGCTTGCCGTTTTCCCGGTGTATGGTTTCGGTTATTTCATCAATATGGGACGCCAGATACCGGCCGGCCTTTTTCAGCTTTGCCGCCCGCTGTGCATAGGGAAGGACGGCCCAGGAGGCCTGCGCCGTTCGTGCCCTGGCGGCAATTTCCCTTATCGTGTGTACCGCGCCGCCGGGTTCCCCCGGACCTGAAGACTGTTTTTCCTGTTCCGATGCAAGCGCCATATCAACTCCTTCCCCGGAAGCTTTCCATGGACCGGTTTACCCCCATAAAATCGGCGATAAAATCAAAGACGGATACCGGCAGCAGCCTTAACAAAAAGATGCTGTACACAAAACGGGGCATGATGAGGCATTTGCGGTTCTTCAGCACCGCCTTGACGATCTTTGACGCGGCGTATGAAGGCTTCAAGATGGGCAAAAGCAGGGGAAAGCGGGTTTTAACGCCGTCAAACATCCCTGTGTTGATAAAAAAGGGACAGACGACGGTGGTTCGCACCCTGCTTCGAAGCCGCCGCATCTCCATACGGACGGCCTCGTTAAAACCGAAGGCGGCGAACTTGCTGGCGCAGTAATCGGCGAGCCCGGAGATCCCCACAAGCCCCGCGGCGGAAGAAACGGTCACGATGTGTCCGGTATTCCGCTCCAGCATGGAGGGAAGAAACGCCTTGGCGGTCCAAAAAAGCGACAGGGAATTCACATCCATTATTTTCTCGATGTTTTCATCGGCCGTATCAAGCAGAGTTTTGCCGTTCACGATTCCCGCGTTGTTTACAAGAACATCCACCGGCCCCGCCCGGCCCGTCAACGTTTCCGCACAGCTGTACACGGCCAGGCGGTTCGTCACGTCGCAGATCATGCCGCTTATTTCAAGCCCTTCCTTCCGGGCTTCCTCTACGGCCTGGTCTATCGCTTTTTGGGAAAGATCCCAGATGACGACCCTTCCCCCCCGGCGGGCAAAATCAAGGGCCATGAGGCGTCCTATGCCGGAACCCCCGCCGGTAACAAGAACAAGTTTGTCTTTAACTGACTTCATACGCCCTCCTGTTTTTCTTACGGTAGAAGATTTTGTATCAAATTACAATCCTTCGCCATCCCCTGCCCAAGGAGGGTGCTCCCTTGCGTTATCCGCGGTAACGGGAACCCATAACCCCATACAACTCATACGCTGGGAAATGATGGGGGCTTTCGCTCTGGGAACCAGTATCGATACAAGCAGGCTTCTTACCGTCGCCGCTGATGAAACGGCGGCGAGTCTTACGGTTACCGCCATCTCCATTTTGGACACCAGCAAAAGCGCCGCCGCCGCCGTAGCCGTCACCAAGACCGTCCTCCTTAAGTTGTTACATACACGCCTTAACGTGTTTTCGGCCTTCCCGGAACGGTGTTGAGCCGTTCCGGGTACGCCAAGCCGGATCATGGCGCTACCAGTCTTCCTGAACGAACAACCGGTATGCGGCCTGTTGTACGCCACTGTCGGATTCGCGGGAATGTCCGGCGTAATACTGATTAAGCCGCTGGGTAACATCATCCCGGGCAGACTTTTCCGCTTCCGGCGTAAAAGTGAGCGTAGTCCGTCCTGTCGGAAATTCAGGGGGAATGTCCATCTACCGCCGTTTGCACGTTGTAACACACGTCCATCCTGCCGTTGGCCGGCATCAGCCGGCTGTCACTGTCGGTCAGCGATTTCTGGTTCCCCGCTCTCCTCAAGTTCCTCCGCGTATCCCTCATACCGCTTCTTCCCGGTCCGCTTCTTCCAGTTCTTTCAACCAGGCTTCCATCCTGGTTTCAAGACGCTGTATCCGCTCTTTCAGCTTCCCTTCCGTATAATTCCGTTCTTTGCTGTTGACCGCCTTGAACGTGCTCCCGTCTATCGCCAGCAACTCTTTGCCATACAACCCCAGCTTCACGCACAGTTTCACAAATCCCTTGAACACGTTCTGTAACGCTTCGCCGTTCCGCCGACGGAACTCCGCTATGGTTTTGTGATCCGGGGAGAGTTTCCCCAGCAGCCACAGCAATTCCAGATTCCGGCCGCTTTCCGTTTCCAGCCGCCGCGATGAGCGTAT
>JAIRXH010000116.1 GCA_031268385.1 Treponema sp.
GCTTCTATTACCCGTACCGGATTATTGCCGGTTATATAATCGTCTATGCAATCCGGCAGCATGATTGTCTGCCCCCGGTTTTCCCCGTGTATGAATTCCATGCCGGCTTTCTCCTCCCGTCTGAGTATACCCTGCCGCCGGAACTTTTGACACAGCCTCAGCCGCAAAACTCCTGGGCACGCGGCGGGGCATATCCGGGTATTCACGCCGCGGAGAGGGGAAAGGGTTCCCTGGACGTTGATGACGGGGAAGAAATACGCAAACCGGGACCGGCGCTTGTATCCTGTCGGATACAAGTTACCCCACAAAACAGCATAAAGTATGAGCATTTCCCAAAACCCGGTTGGTTTTGGGAAATGCTCCGGGAGAAAATTGCAAATTCATTCTCGCTCAAGCAATTACGGCTCATGCAATTTTCTCCGGGGTAAGAAGCTTTCCCAAAACTTTAGTTTTGGGAAAGCCTCGTATCAGCGGTTAATTTCCCGGGCTGCGTAAGGTAACATCGCCCCTAATCGGCGCTTCCGGAGCGGCGCGGGTTGCCGGCGGCTTCCAGGGCGGCCCTGATCTGCTCCCTGTCGCCGGCCGCTTCGGCGATGATCCGCTCGGTTTCCGCGTAGCCCGTCTTTTCGGTGTAGCCGTGGACGAAGGCCAGGGAGTTTTCAAGGAGGGCGGCGCACCGCGCCCGGTCCGCCGTAAGGAGATCTACGCAGCGCGTCCTCAGGATAACGACGGTCCGCTCCATGAGGGAAAGGCTTTCCAGGAGCGTGTCGGCGATGAGGGGGAGGAACGCGTTAAGCTCGAACTCGCCCCGGGAGGCGGCCATGGTAAGGGCCCCGTCGTTGGCGATAACCTTCATGGCCGCCTGCATCGCCATTTCACAGATGACGGGGTTCACTTTTCCGGGCATGATGGTGCTTCCCCTTTGCAGGGGGGCAAGCCGTATCTCGGCGAATCCGCCCTGGGGGCCCGAGTTCATCAGCCGTAGGTCCCCTGAAATCTTCATGATGTTCACCGCCAGGGCTTTAAGGAGGCCGGAGGCTTCCACAAAGACGTCGTTGTTCTGGGTGATGTCCATGGGGTACTCCGAGGCGGCAAGGCCTATGCCGGTAAGGCCCCTCAGTTTCTCTATCACGGCGAAGCGGAATTTCCGCCCTTCCTTTGCGGAATGCCCGACGGCCTGGCCGCCAAGGTTGATTTCCCGCAGCCGTTCCTCCATCTTGTAGAGCCGCCACCGGTCCCGCGCCACCGCCTGCGCCCAGGCGCCGAACTCGTCCCCCAAGGTCACCGGAAGCGCGTCCATCAGCTCCGTGCGGCCCAGCTTCTTCACGGCGGCGAATTCGGTTTCCCGCTTCTGCAAACTTTCCTGCAGCTCCGCGCAGCCCCGGCTGAGATCCCGAAGAAGAAAAATTGCGGCGACGCGGAGGGCGGTGGGGTACACGTCGTTGGTGGACTGGAAGCGGTTTACGTCCTCAAGGGGATGGACGGCCTGGTAGTCGCCGGGCTTTTTCCCCATGACAAGGAGGGCGAGGTTCGCTATCACTTCGTTGACATTCATGTTGGTGGACGTTCCGGCCCCGCCCTGGAGGGCGTCTACGACAAAGGCCCCGCCTGAATCATCCGGCGCGCCCTCCCCGCCGCCGCCGGCCCCGCCTGCCGAAAGGAGCTTTTCGGAGGCTTCCGCGATGGCGCGGAATTTGGCGGCCTCGCCGGGATCGAAGGCGCCGGACGGGCCGGGCCCTTCTTCGCACAAGTCCGCCAGGGTAAGGGCGGCGGCCTTTTTCACCGTTACCATGGCGCGGATGAGGCGGGGATTGACGGGGCGGTAGGAAAGGGCGAAGTTGTCCCGCGCCCGCGCGGCCTCTATGCCGTAGAGGGCCAGGGCGGGGAGGGCCATTTCGCCCAGAAGGTCCCGCTCTATCCTCTGTTCCCCTTCTCCGCTGCCGGCATCCTCTTTGCGTCCGGCGTCTTTATCCGGCATTCAGTCCTCCCTTTCCCCGGTTATCGGGGGAAACAGGGAAAGGCTCCGTTCGAGGATTCCCTGCATGTGGGCGACAAGGATTCCGTAGTTGGTCATGGGAACCTTTTGACGGGCGGCGCACTGTTCCCTCCACCGTGTCTCCCGTTCGTTGAGCATGCAGGCGCCGCAGTGAACGATGAGGCTGTACGGGGAAAGATCGGCGGGGAAGTCGCCCCCCGAGGTAAAGGCGAAGCCGGGGGCCGCGCCTGTGTAGTCCCGTATCCAGCGGGGGATCTTTACGGAGCCTATGTCGTCGCACTGGCGGTGATGGGTGCAGCCTTCGCAGATGAGCACCCTGTCGCCGTCCGTAATGCTGTCAAGGCGCCTTACCCCCTTTACCGCGGAAGCGAGGAAGCCCTTGTAGCGCGCGAAGAGGATTGAAAAGGAGGTAAGGGGAATAGAGGCGGGGGTGTCGGCGGAAACTTTGGCGAAGACCTGGCTGTCGGTGATCACCATGCGGGGCTTTTTGCCCAGATGTTCGAGGGTGTAACGGAGCTCGTGTTCCTTCACCACGATGGCGGCGGCGTCGGCCTCAAGGATGTCCCGTATGGTCTGCTGCTGGGGAAGTATGAGGCGGCCTTTTGGGGCGGCCTTGTCTATGGGGGTAACAAGAACGACAAAATCCGACGGCGAAAGGAGGTCGCCTACGATGCGCAGTTTCCCGCTCCCGGAAGGAACCATGGCGGCGATCTTCTCTTTGAGCGCGTTGACGCCGGCTCCCGTTCTGGCGCTGACAAAAAGCTCCGCTTCGCCTGCCGCCGGAAGCGGACAGGGAAGCAGATCGCACTTGTTCCGCGCCGTGATGAAGGGTATTCCCCTGTCCCTGAAAAGGCAGGCCAGTTCCTCTTCGGCCGCCCCGGCCACCGCGCCCGCTTCGCCCGCCCTGACCGCCTCGCTTACCAGCACCGCCGCGTCTATCCTGTTCATCACCCGCATGGCCCGGCGGACCCGCTCGGCCCCAAGCCCGCCCGTGTCGTCCATTCCCGGTGTATCGATGATCACCACGGGCCCCAGGGGGAGAAGCTCCATGGACTTGTAGACGGGGTCCGTGGTGGTTCCCTTTACTTCCGAAACGACGGCCAGATCCTGGCCCGCCACGGCATTGAGGAGGCTCGACTTCCCCGTGTTGCGCAGGCCGAAGAACCCTATGTGAACCCGGCTGGCCGACGGAGTCTCATTCAGTCCCATGGTTCCTTTGTATCATAGATTGGACTTGTTCGATAACCCGGCCGGTTATCTCACAAGTCCCGCAATTTCTCGCCCTGCGGCTGCGAAATTGCAATATTTTTAGTAGAATTTGTTCGATAACTGAAGTTATCGAACAACTTTATTTTGCAAAAACAACATCACGTGGGGCGGTGCGGGGCGCCCAGGGTCAGGGAGTGTCCTTCGCCCACATCGACGGCTTTTTCGAATATCAAAAGATCTCCTTCGGCTTTGACATTCACTTCCGTCCCGTCAAGGAAGGCCCTTTTTTTCCCAATCCAGCCAAGCCTGATTCGCCCGATTTTCTGCGTCCCGTAAAGCACGCGAAGGACGCCGGTTTTTTCTTTCTTTTCAAAAACGCCCCAAGCCCTGTCCAGAGACCAGAAGTACGAGCCGTCGCGGAGGGGGGCAAAACCCAGCTCCAGTTTGGGCATATCAAAGGAAAAACCGGAATAGGCAAGAAGCAGGGACCAGGAAGCCATGCTCCGGGCGTAATTGCTGCCGCATTCCATCTCGTTCCAGGGATTGCGGTTTTCGCCGTTGTAGCGATCCCGAATTCCCCTGACAATATCAAGGCCTTCTTTTTCCATCCCTTCCTGTATCAGGTGAACTGCCGCCTGATATTCAAAGCCGTGCATACACTCCTCCGCGTAGGGCAGGGGGATTACGGGCTTGTATTTTTCCGCCGGCCATTCACAGATCACCGTCCCCGATTCATCGTTAAGTCCGTATATGCGGCAGGGATTAAAATGAAAGCGAAGGCTCTTTTTGAAATTGTATTTGTATATGGCAGCCAGGGCACTCCTTACCTGGCCGCGATCAAAAATCTCCCCCAGACCGCAGAGATTGGCGTGCCACTGGGCGATAACCTGATCGATCCCGCAGCCTTCGGCGATCTGGTATTTCATTTCGCCCGCTTCCGCGTTCCAGTACGCCTCCATCACCGTGTCCCCGGTAAGGGTGTTGTTGTCCTCAAAGGATGCTATAAGGGCCCTGTCTTTCAGATCAACACGCTGAATGTAATACTCGCCGTTGAAAAGGTTTTTGTCCGACCAGGCCCTGCCCTTTTCAAAGAGTGCGCGGTATTCCTCCGCGCCGCCGTCTCCCAGTGCTTCCGCCATTTCCGAGGCCGCCTTGAGCGCGGCGAGGTAAAATCCCTCAAGCCATGAATTGGGGCCGAAAAGTTCCATGTCAAGGGTATGATGCTGCCTTCCGTCTATGACGCCGCTTTTTTCGCTGTCCCACCTGTCCCCGTTTTCTTTTGACCATACAAACTCAAGGGATTTTTTTACCGAAGGCCAGAGCCGGCGCAGCCATTCGGTATCGCCGGAGATCTTCCATTCGCGGTATGTCTTGACAAGGCCGCCCATTTGTCCGTCCACGCAGGGACGGCGGAAGGGCGACCAGCCTGATCCGGGGGGAAGCATGACGCGGAAGGGCATACCGCCGTCGGGGCGGAGGTTGTAGCGGTAGTCCGCTTCCCGCATGGAGCGCTCAAGGGCGGGAAACAAAAACGGCAGGGCGTAGGCGTAGTTCCACACATGGGTGCAGGAACCTTCGCAGCTTCCCTCGTCGGTCATGACCCCTTCCCAGCCGTAAAAGGTTCCGTCCTGAAGCCGCCAGACCGTGGGGCTTTTCAGCACCGCGATATTGGCGCTTGCCGCGTCCAGGGCTTCTTCCGGCAGGGCCGAAGAAAAGAGCGCGTCACGGAACTTCTCCGTTTCTTCTTTGAGCCTGTCCCAGTTTGCCAGGGCGTATTGGGCGGATTCAAACGAATCCTTAAAGAGGACCGCGTAGTAATTCTTCCAGGTGTTATAGCTCCCGTCCTTCTTTCGGGTTCCCTCGTGCTCGTTCCAGTCGTTGTAATTGTTCGGATGGTTCCATGTAAGGACGAACCTGATACGGCGGCTTTCACCCGCCGCCGCCCTGATCCGCACCGCCAGCGACGCGACATCTTCATTGACCTGACTGTGGGCGTAAAGACCCGCGGGATAGGCGCGGTTTTTCAACGGGCCCGGCCGGGTAAAGTCCCGCCAGAATGTCCCGATATTGTCGAACCAGGCTCCCCGGTACCAGTATTCCTGCCGGCTTACATCCTGTTCCCCCGAAACCGCGAAACACATGTCCCCGTAACGTATGTCGGCCGTATCCATTTCAACCTGACTCAAGCGGATCGCCTGAACATTTCCGTTGCCGGCGAAGCGGTTGAGCCTTCCTCCCTCCCGGTAGGGATTTGCCACGGACAGGGCCACCGTGTAATCAAGGGCTTCGCTTCCCGTATTGGCGATCTCAACCTCAAAAAACGCTCCGGGAATGGTTGAGTCTTTGTCGTTGAGGGGAATAAAGGGATTAAAGGCGTCAAGACGTACCCTGCCCGGAAAGGTCCCGTCCTGAAATTCAATGTTCGCGAAGGGAAAAGTTCCGGTAAAAACACAGTCCCTGAAATGGGGAACGCCCGAAAGGAGATACCGCTCCGGCCCGAAGCCGCAGCCTCTGAATTTTGCGCCGGGCAGCGCGTTTCCCGTATAGGGCGGCGGAAGATCCGCGTTCATCACGCGGGCATCCAGCACCCGGCCGTCCCGTTCGGCCTTTACGGCAAAGTGGGAAAAACCGTTAAGGCTCCCCTTGGAAGGCCGGTTAAAGATTTCCCAGTCAATCAGGCGGCCGGTCCCCGAAAGGCCCACCGACCCTGTGCCTATGCCGCCCAGCGGGAAAGAAATCTGGCCGCGTCCCGCGCCTTTGAATATAAACCTGGACATGAAATACTCCTTCTGCGTGAAATTGAAGCGGAATTTGTTCAATAACTGAAGTTATTGAATAACTCTATTCTTTTCCTGACAGGGATTGTCCTGAAATCATCCCTTGAGGCCGCCAAGATTTATTCCCCTGACAAGCCAGCGCTGACCCACGATATAAAAGAGGAGCGGGGGAATCAGGGAAAGAATAACGGCGGCGATAACCGAAGCCTGATTTCCCTGCCCGAACATGCCGGTAAGGCTCTGCATGCCCAGCGGCAGGGTCATCATGGCCAGCCTGTTGATATAGAGCAGGGGATTAAAAAAATCGTTCCACGATCCTATAAACGTCATTACCGCCACCACAAAAATGGACGGCTTTGCCATGGGAAATATTACCCGGATAAAAGTCCACATTCTTCCCGCGCCGTCAATGTAGGCCGCCTCGTCATACGAGCGGGGAATGGTCATCATGTGCTGGCGAATCAAAAAAATGGACAACGTCGAATACATGCCGGGAAGGATCAGCGCCCAATAGGTGTTGATGAGGCGCAGGCGGGATATAAAAATAAACCTGGGTATACTGGTTACCTGGGCCGGGATCATCAGCGCGATAAGGAACATGACAAAGACAAGGTTTTTTCCGGGAAAATGAAGCCGGGAAAACGCGTAGGCCGCCATGGAACAGACAACAATCTGGGCCGCCGTAATCATGACCGAGACATAGACGCTGTTTTTTACAAACAGAAAAAAATTGACACGGACAAAAATATACCGGTAATTTTCCAGATCAAAAGTGGTCGGAAACAGGGAAGGGGGCATACGAAAAGACACCAGAGGCGATCTCAGGGATGTGGCTATCATCCATAAAAAAGGAATGGCGATATAGGCCGCGAAGGCACTGAGGAGGAGTACAATAACACAGGCGCTGATTCTAACAGGCTTTTTCACGGCGTTCCCCTATTCCCTGTCATAGTTGACCCACATATTGGAGCCCCGTATCTGGATCAGCGTTACCGCCAGAATGATAAGCAGCAATACCATGGAAACCGCCGACGCGTATCCGTACTGCTGGGAACGGTAGGCCGTTTCATAAATATAAAGACTTATCGACCGTGAAGCGTCCCCCGGCCCGCCTTTTGTAAGGAGGTAAGGTTCCTCAAAGATCTGTATGCAGCCTATAAGCTGGGTGATAATTACAAAAAGCATGGTGGGGGAAAGCATGGGCAGGGTAATGTTTTTAAGCCGCTGCCACGCGTTTGCCCCGTCAATCTTTGCCGCGTCAATAAGCCCCTGATCGATGTTCTGGAGGCCTATAAAAAAGTACAGAAAATAAGTTCCCACAAATTTCCAGAGGCTGAAAAGCATGGTCGACGGATACACCCAGAAAGAAGAGGCGAGCCAGGGAACGGCATTGACGCCGAGAAGCCTGAGGTAGTAATTGATCACGCCCGTATCGGTACTGAGAAGATAAACCCAGGTAATGGTGACCGAGGCCGAGGTTACAAGCGTGGGAAAATAATAGAGGGTGCGGTACAGGTATATTCCGGCCCTGTTTTTAAGGGCGTTAACCCCCAAGGCAAGCGCGGTACCCATGATGGTGTGCATGGGCACCAGGAGCAGCACAAACAGCGCGGTGTTTTTTATGGTCAGCCACATACGGGCGTCGGTGACGAGCCGCTGCCAGTTCCGCAGGCCCACAAACCGCGCCGGAGTGATAATGTCATACCGCATAAAGGAAAGGTAGACGACCCATACAATGGGAACAAGGGTAAACAGGAGATAAAGCGCCATCGCGGGGAACAGAAATCCATAGGCGGCGAGAGTCTCGCCGGATTGATACGAGCGTCTGTATGTCTTTTTCATGACCATGAATTTCCGCCTCCGGATAATCAGGGTAACGCTGATTAACTTGTGGTCAATCAGCGTTACCCTGTGTCTACAATGCCGGTTATTTTGCAGACATTATCTGGACAAGGCCAGAATATCGTCGATCTCTTTGGCGCACGCGTCAAGCGCGTTTTTGGCGGTAGCCTCATTGGCCCAGATCCTCGACAGGGCCCGGTCAAAGGCGGACTGTATGTCCGCGTAGTCAGGCGGTGATTCCACAGCCCTGGCAATATCCGCCGCCTGCCGGTACAGGATGGTGTTTTTGGGGAAGGTATCGTTCCGTGCCATCCTGTCCATGACTTCTATGCTCGCCGAAATACCGCTGTTATCGATAATGGCGGCCTGGGATTTCGCGCTGGCCAGCTTGCAGGCCAGAAGGAAGGCGGCGTCCTTGTTTTTGGATGACTTGAGGATGGGGAAAATACCGGAACCGAAGATGGCCACCGGAGACTTGTTGGTGGGCAGGGGTACAATGTCCACCGCGCTGAAATTGGAATCATCGTAACCCCGCAGAAGCCAGCGGCCGGCGTACTGTATGCCGATCTGATCGTTGATAAAGAGCTGATTGTAATCCACGGGCGGCCGGGGAGATACTTCGTATTTGTAGATCAGATCCTGCAAAAACTGAAACATCTCTACCGCTTCGGGACTGTTGATGGCCGCCCTGCTCCAGTCGTTATTAAGTACGCTGGCGCCGTTATTGAAGAGCCAGCAGGAACCAATAAAAAAGGTGTCGGGAACGGCGGCGCCGTATACCTTTGTCCCGTCCGGCCGGGTGTAGGTCATCTTTTGGGCATAGTCAAGGAAGGTCGCGTAATTCCAGTTCTGCGGAGGCAGCTGGAGGCCCGCTTCTTTAAGGATGTTGAGGTTTATGTGGGCAACCACGTTGTTCCAGTCGAAAGTCAGGCCGTGGAGCTTGCCGTCCACCCGGAAGGGGGCAAGAAGCCGGGGATGCAGATCCTGCAGGATCGCCCTTTGCGCGGGATATTTGTCAAAAAACGGATCTATAGGTTCGACAAGGCCCCGTGTATAGAAAATCTGGAAACCCTCTATGGCGACCCGGAAGAGATCCGGGGAATTGCCGGCGGCTATCATGCCCTGGAGCTTCTGGAAGTAGCCGCCCCATCCGCCGCTTGCAACCACATAGATAAGTTCAACAGAGTTGCCGGTTTCATTGACATATTCCTGAATAACACTGCCGAATTTCTTTTGATCAAAATCGTTACCGGGTAACGCGAGCCTCACCGTCGTCTTGTTGGTGCCCGTGAAAAATTCCCTGGAATACTCGTCTGACTCCTGTGCTTTCGGACCGCCAAACAGTATCAGTACCGGAAACAGCAATAACAGAACAGCAAAAATCCGCGTCTTTCTTTTCATGGATTTCCTCCAAATAAATATGTATCGTGCACGTGCACGACATACCATTTTGGTCATATTCCGCCGGTATTGTCAAGAAAAAAGAAAAACGGGAAAATCCGGCGCAGACCTTTGACAGATTCTCCCATCCCGGCATATTATAAAAATTGGAACTTTTTCAAAATCCGCGCGCGTTTTGGGATTGTTTCCGGGTATATATGTCTATTACAACAAAGGAAATCGCCGAGATTTGCCATGTTTCCCGGGGAACCGTAGATCGCGCCCTGAACGGAAGGGCGGGGATCAGCGGAGCGACCCGGAAATTGATACAGGATACGGCCGAAAAGTACCATTACCGGCCCCACCTTATCGCCTCGTCCCTTTCAAGGGGAAAGTCCATGTCCATAGGGGTGGTGCTTTTCGACCTGAACAACCGCTATTTTTCCCAGCTAAGCAACATCATAAGCCTCGCGGCCCGTGAAAGGGGGTATTTTACCTACATTGCCGTTTCCGAAAAGGATCCCGATTCGGAAACCCAGATACTCCAGAACCTGGTATCCCGCAGGGTAGACGGCATTATCCTTCTTCCCGTCACGCAGGGGACCAAATACATCCGCTGGCTTGAATCCCTGGAAATCCCTGTCGTAACTCCGGGGAACCATCTTCCGGGAATACACCATGTCAGCATCAATGACTTCGACGCCGCCTTTGAGAGCGTCGGCTACATAGGCGGCGCGGGATACCGCCGCATCTGTTTTATATGTCCGCCCCTGCGGAAAAAGGGCGCCCTTGGCGGCACATACAACATCATGTCCCAGGATCTCAGGGCCAGGGGAGTCAAACATTTCATAGAGACGAATCCCGGATACACATACGATCTGCTCATCAAGAAGGATTACCGCGAAAAGGCCGTATCCATGGTGCGCGCGGGAAAAGACAAAATCGCCTTTTTCTGTTCCAGCGACGTCTATACGCTGGAACTCTTCAAAACCTTCAGGGAACAGGGCATCGAAATACCCCGCGACGCGGGCCTCATGGGTTTTGACAACCCCGACATTCTGGATTTTATTCAGCCCCGGATCACCACGGTTTCCACATCGGTTGAAATTCAGGGCCGGGAGGTAATAAACATCCTGCTTAAACTCATCGCCGGGGAAACTGTGCCAGATACCCTTTACATTCCCCACGAGATATGCCGGGGCAAGACCCTTTAAGAGCCCCTTCCCGGCGCAGCCGGCAGTCATACCCGCATTTCTGGCGGCCATCAGAACAAATTATCGCTTTCATGGTGACGTATACAGTTGGTCGCTGCCATAATAATATAGCGTACCGCCCACAGTTGTTATTGGCATTTAGCAATAATACACGCTATATATAGCGCCGGCTGGGAATTACCGATACTAAATACAAATTTGCCGGGAGCAATTACGAAAACGGCTGATTATGTGCTTGACAAAATCAAATTGTAATTATATAATATTGTCCAGATGTAAGGACATTATGATATATATTTTTAAGGATATATTTATCCCTCCCCCGCGTAACATCGATGTAGTAATTTCCCATATTCCCGACAATGAATTTTTCATTCACTCTGAAAGGTTTAATACTCCGCTCTTTAGGGCGTTTACTCTTTTTTCGCAATTTGCCGGATTGATCCGGTAATAATATTATTTTTTGGAGGAATTGGTTATGAAGAAATCGTT
>JAIRXH010000041.1 GCA_031268385.1 Treponema sp.
AAAAACTTGTTCGGACAGCTTCCTTAATGCGGCATTTGCGCACCGTTTCAACGAAACGGGAGCAAATGCAAGGGCTGTCCGGGAAGTAACCAACTTCCTGGACAGCCCCAACTCTAATAAAAAACACAAGCACAGAGCGCATCCGGCGCACAATGTCCGTCCGGGCGGATCAACCGGACGCGGGAACCTTTTCTACAGATCAAGTTTCAAATCGTTTTCCCCTATCCAGCCCAGCTTCCGCAGGGGAAGGGCGAACACCGGGGCAAGGAGCGCGGGCAGCACAAAACAGATGAGGATAAGGCCCGCCCAGTCGAACGGCATGATCGCCGCCTTTTTCCCCGCGCCAATGTCCGCCGCCCAGCCCGCGTAAATTCCTATCTGCCCCACAAGGCCGCAGGTTCCCATGCCCGAAGCGACGGCCGGCCCGTTCATCTCGAGGGCGAAGAGGCAGGTTGAAAGGGGCCCCGTAACGGCCGCGGCCAGCGTCGGCGGTATCCATATCCGGGGATTCCGCACGATATTGCCCATCTGGAGCATCGACGTTCCAAGGCCCTGGGCAAAGAGTCCCCCCCATTTGTTTTCCCTGAAGCTCATCACGGCAAACCCCACCATCTGGGCGCAGCATCCGGCGACCGCCGCCCCGCCGGCAAGCCCCGTAAGGCCCAGCGCGGCGCAGACGGCCGCGCTGCTTATGGGAAGGGTAAGCACCATGCCGACGATGACGGATACGAGGATGCCCATAAAAAAGGGCTGGAGTTCCGTCGCCCACATGATGGCGCCGCCGACGGCAATCGCCGCCTTGCCTATCGCCGGGGCAAAGGCCAGGGAGACAAGGACGCCGGCCGAAATGGTTACAAAGGGCGTCACGATGATGTCTATTTTTGTTTCTTTGGAAACAAGTTTTCCGCATTCGGCGGCGATTATCGTCACAAAGTAAACGGCAAGCGGCCCCCCCGCCCCGCCAAGCGCGTTGGCGGCGCCGCCGACGGCTATAAGCGAGAACAGCACAAGAAGCGGCGACTTGAGCGCGTAACCGATTGCGACGGCCATGGCGGGGCCTGTCGCCGCCTTCGCGTAGTTTCCTATGCCGACAAGCAGGGACAGCCCGAGCTGCTCGCCCAGGGTGCCTATGATTGTCCCTATCAACAGCGACGCGAAAAGCCCCTGGGCCATGGCCGCCATCGCGTCAATGCCGTATACCTTCGCGGAAAAAATGATGCCTTTTCTGCGCAAAAAGGCGGCGCATTTTCCGCCGCCGCTGTGCGGATCGTCCATTGTTACACCCTTGATAATCCCCAGGGGGGACAATTCTCTTCGGCAACAGCATAAACCAATACAGGCGGAAAGGCAATGCCGCGTCAAAGAAGGCTCCGCATGTCTTGCGCGGATATTTTTCAGGGCAGGCGCCCGCGCGCCTGTTCGTTTATTCCCATGCCGAAAAGGGCGAAATCGTATTTGACCGGATCTTCGGGAGAAAATTCCCGCAGGCGCGCGGTAAGTTCCTGGACGGCTTTTCTGTCGCTGGTTTTGCGTTCAAGAAGGCCGAGCCGGCGCGCCGTTCTCCCGGTGTGAAGATCCAGGGGAATATACAGGGAGGCCGGACTCACGGCCTTCCACAGTCCCATGTCAACGGCGTCCTTTCTTACCAGCCAGCGAAGCGCCAGATTGAGCCGCTTGCAGGCCGAACGCCCCGAAGGATCGGCGATGTGTTTGCTGAACACCCCGCCGTTGGCTGCGGCCGCCGTATCCCTGAAACGGGACATGCCCCGCCAGATTTCCCCAGCCTCCCCCGCCCCGCCGCCGCGCGCGTCCTCCGGTCCGGCAAAGAGCGCCTCAAGGGAGCCGTATGTTTCATAACACGCGCGAAGTCCCCTGCAATAGTACTTCAGATCGCCTTCAAAAAAAGTCCGGTGAACAACGCGGCCGGAAAGTTTTTTCCAGCCGCCCGACATGACATAATCATGGGGACTCTTCCCCATGAGGGCAAACATGCGTTCGGCCGAACGGAGGATCAGATCCCGCCTTCCCCAGGCTATGGCCGCGGCGAGAAAGGCGGCAGTCTCAATGTCCCCCGGCGCGGTAAACCTTCGGGGAAACTGAACCGGATCGGAAGAAACAAACTCGGGCCTGTTAACGCGGACATACCAGGCGTCAAGCGTATCCCCAAGCCGGGACTTCGTCATTTCTTCTCCAGAAGGCCCATATTCGTCGCAATGCGGATGGCGTCCGCCCGGTTAAGCGCGCCGAGTTTGCCGTAGAGGGCGCTGATAATATTCTTGACAATACTAAGGTTAAGTCCGTGTTCTTCGGCTATTTCTTCCCTTGTCAGTCCCATGGAAAGTTCCCGCAGCACCAGCCTTTCCCGCCTGCCTAGGAACACCGCGTTTTCACCGGCGTCTTCTTCCTGACGGAACCGCTCGATTACAAGGGACAATTTCTTGCCGTAGGCCGAAGAGCGGCTCCGTATGGATTCAAGCCAGTCGCGGGGAATGGAAACGCCGCCCGAAAGGACTTCCCCCAGAAGAAGCCGCATGTCCTCCCCCAATTCAATGAAGGGCATGTCAAATCCGTTTGGAACGGCGGCTTCGTAGATCTTTTCAAGGGCGGCCGCGGCGCCTTCGGCGTCCCCAAGGCGGAAACGGGCGGCCGCCTCAAGGGCCCCCATTTCAAGCATTCCCAGAAGGTAGCTTCCCAGTCCCTGCAGGTTTTTCCTGAAGGTAAGAATATCCAACGCGGTATTGTACTGCCCTTCGGCGTAGAAACATTTTGCCTTGACCAACGTTTCCATGCCAAAAAATGTGGTGTTAAGTTCGCTCTCCTCAAATTCATTTTTGAGCCAGGGCGCTATCCCGCTGGTTCTTCCCGTATGGGCATAAAACCACCCGGCGACAATATCGTGAATGACATAGCGGTTAAGATAACCTTCCGTTTCAAGCTGGGCTTCAAGCTGCTTCCATATTTCCTTTACGCCCTGGTAGTCACCGTGATAAAGACGCAGGCGCAGCAGAAAAAAGAGCCCCCTGTTTTCAGTCTCGTACTGTTCCTTTTCACGGGCCTTGAACACCGCCTGCTGGGCATAGCGTTCGGCGCCGTCCGTGTCTCCCCTGAAGAAGACCAGTTCCGCCCAGCCAAGATCGTCGATGCCGTAAAAGCAGCCGTCGTAATAATTGGACACATGGGGAATCACACACGAAAAGTTTTCGATGATTTTTTCAAATGTCCCCGGCGGCGCGGGATACGATACCTGGGTAACGTAGGAGGTGATGTTGGGTTTGGTGACGGGCCCCCTGGTCTGCCGGGGATGGCGCATGTAGTAATAGTCGGCCTTTATGTAACTGGAAAATCCCGAATAATCCCCCGTATGCCGGGAAGTAATAAGGGAAATAACGCCCAGCTGATTGTAGCACTCCATGAGAATGCGGGAACTTAAGGGGTCAGGCGGCAGGGTGTCAAAATACTGTACCGACGCGCGAAGTCTTTCCGTTGATTCCTCAAAACGCCCGATGTTGTAAAGAAGCCGGGGATGGACAATGTGGCGCAGAAAAATAAAATCCTCATTCTCCTCGTTCCTGTTCTCCGCCCGCTCAAGACGGTCCAGAATATCCAGAAAAAAGGACGCCGCGTCCGAGGGTATGAGCCGGGGAAAGGTATAGATAACGCCGACAAGCCCCGCGTAATCTCCCGCCCGCTCAAGGTTGACGGCCGCGTCCATGCGCAGGTTGTTTTTGACGCACCATTCCGCGGCCAGTGAAAAAATCCTCTTTACTTCCCCAGGCGGAAGTTCCCCCTGTTTTTCCCTGAGAAAATCCAGAAAGATCCCGTGGATATGATAACCGTGCAGGTAGGCGTCAAAGCGGATGAAGGAAGTGAGTTTTTCCATTTCGTCAATGAGCTTTTGTCCGGGAACAAGCCGCTCCAGAAGATCCATGGGCCAGTATTCCAGAAGTGAAATACACACGAGAAATTGCCGCAGTTCCTCGGGCAGCCCCTGATACGTGCGTTCAAGGCGGGCCCGCACCGCTCCGGTATTGAGCAGCTGCCGGGTGTAGCGCCCGCCGCTTTTTTCCATTTCCCCGGCAAGGAAGTTGACCGCCAGCGCCCAGCCTTCGGTATCGCTGTGGATGTTTTCCGTTTCTTCGGGGGAAAGAGAAATGTTCCTCAGGGCGAAAAAATCCCCTGTTTCCTTTTCACTGAACCGCAGCTCGTCGGTACCCACGCGGGCAAGGCGGCCCTTGGAAAGAAGGGGAATGGTGTTGACGGACGGTTCCTTCCGGCAGATGAACAGAAAGATCAGGTTGGGAATGGGAGCGGCAAGAACCCGTTCGGTGAATTTCAAAACCGGACCGGCCTCAAGCAGATGAAAATCGTCGCCCACAAAAACATACGTATGTCCGGCGACCATGGCCTTTTCTATCAGTGAAAGAAACCGGTAGAACTGCCGGGTCGTTCCGGGAAAGCCAATCTCCGAGAGGATCTTCCCCGTTTTTTCGTTAAAAGAGCCGACCGCCTTGACAAAATTTTCCCAGAAACGCCGGGGAATATTGTCCCTTTTGGAAAACTGCATCCAGACAACCCACTCGGGCCTGTTATGAAAGAACGAGGACGCGGCGTAAGTCTTGCCGTAACCTTCCCCCGCGGTTATGATGGTCGCAAAACTCCGCAGGGATTTTTCCAGTATGCCGTTTATCCGTCCGCGTTCCAGATAAACGCCGTCCGGCATGGCCGGCATACTTAGTGGAGGATCTTCGTCAGTCATCGGAATCCTGTTTCAACAGCCTCCTTTCCGTCGCAATCCTCACCGCGTCAGCCTGGTTTAACGCTCCCAGTTTATTGTAAATGCTCTTGACCACGCTCTTTACGGTATTGACCGATATAAAAGAAGCGCCGGCGATTTCCTCGCGGGTAAGCCCCTGGGAAAGTCCGGTAAGGACTTCCTGTTCCCGGCGCGAAAGAACCGCTCCCGCGGACGACCTGCGGTTCTGCTCCCCGCCGTCTCCGTACTTTTCCGTAATCACCAGTATTTTTTTGGCGTAGGTTGAGGATGAGCGGTGAATCCGCTCCAGCCATTCACGGGGAACGGCGCATTCGTAAGGCCCGTCCGCTCCCCCCTTGAGGATGCCCCCAATCATGGACCGGGTATCCTTGCCCATTTCGATAAAGGACAGATCAATGCCGCTTGGGGCCGAAAGTTCCCAGGCGGCTTCCAGCGCGCGGATGGCGCCGGGAATGTCGTTAAGGCGGTAGCAGCACAGGGATTCCATGGACCTGAAGGATATTTTGCCAAAGAGGAGGTTCCCGTAACTGTAACTGCCCTTCTGGCTTGTCATGGCGGCCATGGCGGCCTGGTACCGGCCTTCGAAATAATGGTACTTGGCCCGTATCAGGGCCTCAAGGCCGTAGTTAAGTGAACTGAGATCGCTTTCCTCAAAATCGCTCTTCAGCCAGGAGGCAATCCTGCCGCGCTGCCCCGTCTGGAGGTAAAACCAGCCCATGACAAGATCATGGTACGTGTAGCGGTTGAGGTACTCTTTTTCTGAAAGCTGGGCTTCAAGAAGTTTGAGGAAGTCCCTTATTTTTTCATGGTTCCCGTTGAATACGCAGGCCCGCACAAGGTAGACCAGCGCCCTGTTTTCAATCTCGTACTGGTTTGCCTGCCGCGCCTTGTGGAGGGCCTGCATGGCGAACCGTTCCGCCTGGACCATGTCGGTCCTGAAGAGGGCGTACTCGGCGCGGGCAAGCTCATCAATGCCGCTGAAAAAACCCCCCATTGACCGGCTTACACAGGATGCCATGACGGCGTTGGCTTCAATGTACTTTTCAATTTCTCCCCTGTCCGAAACGCTCACCCGGCATACATAGGCGCTCAGGCTCGCCACGATGTTGGATCCCGAAGGCGGATAGACATGGCCGCTCACGCGAAAACACTCGTACCCTTTTTCAAACCAGCGGACAAAGCCGTAGTCGCGGGTAGAGGGGCAGGTGGTAAGCCCAAGGAACCCAAGGTTGTTGTAGCAGCCGCTCAACAGCAGGAAGTTCGAGGGGGAAGGCTCTTCCGCCTCAAGGCCGGCGATGGTTTTTTTTATTTCCTCAACCGCCCGGTCAAACAGCTCAAGAACAGTGAAGATCTGGAAACGAATGCTCACGGCGGCAGGAACAGTCCGGAAGATCTCCTCCGGCGCCCGGTCAAGGATTTCAAGAAGCAGCCGGGCAATACGGTTCGGCAGTGACAGGGGAAAGACCCGGTAGACAACGCCGATGAGCCTGTCGTAATCGCCTGTCTTTTCATAGTAGCTGATGGCGTCCAGATTTTGGCCGTTCGCCACACACCAGGCGGCGGCCTTGAGCCATACCTCCTTTTTTTCCTCTTCCCCAAGTTCATTCTGCCTTCCCTTGAGGTAATCAAGAAAAAGATGATGAATATGATAGGCGTCGAGGTAAGGATCAAAGCGGATAAACGAACCGACGGCGGCTATTTTTTCCACAAAGGGAACAGCCTCTTTTCCGCCGCCAGAGACCGGATCTTCGGCGGCAAGCTCCCCAAGCAGGCTTGAAGCCAGATGATCGACAAGGGACAATTTGACAAGAATGCGCTGCAGGGAGGGATCCAGCGGGGCCATAACTTCGCTTTCTATAAGCTTGAAAATATTGGCCCTGAGCGCCTGGGGCACATAGCCTCTGGTGGGGGGAAGGTTCCTGAGCGAAAGGGACGCCAGGTGTATGGCGAAGGCCCACCCTTCCGTATCGTGGTAGATAAGCGAAAGCGTCTGGGGAGACGGGCCGAGATTCTGGAGATTGAAATAGGCGGCCATTTCATCCCTGCTGAACCTGAGATCCTCCTCGGTAACCCGGATCAAAAGCCCCTTGGAGACCATTCCCATGAGGTTGAAAGAAGGCTCACTGCGGGAGACAAGAATCGAGGTAATATTGGAAAAAGAGGAAGTAATGGTATGTTCCAGAAAACGCAGAACCGTTTTGTCGGAAATAAGGTGCAGATCGTCGTAGACGATAATGTACTTGTCCCCTCGAATTACGTCATGCCGGGGAATCTCAAGGTACCGCTCAAACTGCTGTTCGGTGGCGGGAAAACCCAGTTCCGAGAGTTTCGCGGCGGTTTCCCTGCTCAGGGTCGACATGGCCGCGGTAAAATTCTCCCAGAAACGTTCCCCTATGTTGTCCCGTTCGGAAAGCTGAATCCAGGCGGTGTGCACGTTGGTATTCCGCACAAAAAAGTAGACCATGTGGGTCTTCCCGTATCCCGCCCCGGCCACGACGGTTACAATGGGGCTTTGCACCGCCTTTTCCAGAAGCGCGTCAAGCCGCGGCCGCGGCAGGGCCACCTGATTCCCGAAAGATATAGGAATATTGCTGTGAAAAAACCGATCCGGCGAAGAATTTGGCGGGATGACCGTTTCGTCTTCCTGTGCATTCCGGGGGACTGTCTCTGGCACGGCCCCTCCTTTTTTGTATTATATTTTAATTCGTAGTAGAATTTTAACATAAAAACAAGAGAGGGTAAAGGAAAAAAGCTCAAAAAACGCCTTTCCGGCGGCCGGGACGCGCCCTATACCCGCGAATAATTCGGGGCTTCCTGGGTTATGGTTATGTCGTGGGTGTGGCTTTCCCTGAGACCCGAGGCGGTTATGCGGCAGAATTTCCGGTACTTTTTAAGCTCCTCTATGCTTCCGCAGCCGCAGTAGCCCATACCCTTGCGGAGCCCGGAAACAAGCTGGTTCATGTAGAACCGCAGTTCGCCCCTGTAGGGAACCCGGCCTTCTATGCCTTCGGGCACCGGTTCTTCGTCCTTTCCCATTTGATAACGGTCGCCCGAACCGTCGTGAATGGCCCCCATGCTCCCCATTCCCCGGTATTCCTTGTATATGCGCCCGTCAAAGATGATTTCGCTGCCCGGCGCCTCCCTCAGCCCCGCGAAAAGGTTCCCTATCATCACCGCCCCGGCCCCGGCGCCTATGGCCTTGGTAATGTCCCCTGAAAATTTGACGCCCCCGTCCGCGATAACCGGAACGCCCGATTTGGCCGCCTCTTCGGCGCAGTCCCACACGGCGGTAAACTGGGGAACGCCGACGCCGGCCACAATGCGGGTGGTACAGATGGAACCGGGCCCTATGCCGACCTTTACCACATCGGCTCCCGCCTCTATAAGCCTGCGGGTCCCTTCCTTCGAGGCGACATTTCCGCCTATCACGGGAAGGCCGAATTCCTTTTTGATGCCGCGGACCGCGTCCATAACGTTTCTGGAATCGCCGTGCGCCGTATCGAGGACCACAAAATCAACCTTCGCGCTTTTAAGAAGGGGAAGACGCGCCTGGTAATCCTGGGGAGACACCGCCGCGCCCACGATGAGCCTTCCGCCCTTGTCCAGGGCGGCGCGGGGAAAGCTGGCGTGCTTTTCCATGTCCTTTACGGTGACAAGCCCCGCAAGCCGGCCCTCGCCGTCCACTATGGGAAGTTTCTCGATGCGGTGTTTGTCGAACTTTTCACGGGCGCCCTCCACGGTAGGCTCCCCTTCCACCACGATGGGGTTTTTTGTCATCACGTCGGAAACCGGAAGGGAATCGTCCCGGCAGAACCTGAGATCCCGGCTGGTGATGATCCCCGCAAGGCGTCCGTCCCTGCCGAGCACCGGCATTCCCGAAACACGGTACTGATCCCGCAGGGCAATGACATCCTTTATTTTCGCGTCTTCCGCGACGGTCACAGGCGCGTCGATGATCCAGTTAAGAAAGCGTTTGACATTTCCCGCCTGCCTCGCCTGTTCGGCGGGGCTCAGGTTCCGGTGTATCACCCCGGCCCCCCCCTCAAGGGCGATAGCGATGGCAAGTTTCTCCTCGGTCACCGTATCCATGGCCGCCGAAAGAACCGGCGCGTTAAGCACCACCCCGTCACACAGCGTGGAACGGACATCGCATTCCCTGGGAAGCACATTGCTGTAGCCGGGAAGAAGAAGAACATCGTCATACGAAAGGGCTTCGGTAAACATCGTCAATCCTCCATCAGTTTCCGGTATTTCGCGGCCAGTTCCTTCGCCTTCTTCGCCGCGAGGCCGGAGTACAGCTCCGGCCGCTCAAAAAAGGAAAGCGCCCCGGAAGGATCGGGGATCATTCCCAGTTCCGCCATTTTCTTTCCTATTTTTTCCAGAACCTCCCCTTCGTCCGCCAGCGCCTGGGCGAAGCTCCGTTTTCCGGTTTCGGCCTTGAGGGTAATGTTCCGTATCACCTCGTGGGCGCCGGGAACACCCGCTTCGGCAAGGAGAATGTAGGCCGGTTCGGCGAGAATGCCGCCCGGGATGCCGCCCGAACCGCTCCTCAGGTTGTAAAGAAGCCGTTCACGGTCCAGGGCAAGCCCCGAAACAACCCGGATCATGCGGTCCAAGGCAAGGCAGAAACCCGCCGTATAATCGGCGACAAAACGCTGGCTTGCCGAATTGGTAAGATCCCGCTGATGTTCGCTTATCTGATCCATGAAGAAGGTCGTTACCCTGGGCATGAACGCCTTCCAGAGGCTCTTTACATGCTCCGAATTCCAGGGGTTCCGTTTCTGCGGCATGGTGGAAGAACCGACCTGATGCGCGCCAAAGTCTTCCCGCAGCTCCGCTATTTCCGTACGCTGCAGATTGCGGAGATCGTCGGCAAGATTGGCGATGATGCCGAACGCGACGTTGAATTCGAGCAGCAGGCGGAGAAGGTACTCAGGTTCCACAAGCTGGGTGGAATGCTCGGAAGGCAGAAGCCCCAATTCGGCAAGGTACACCCGCTCAAGCTCCTCGGGATCCTGTACGATAAGACCGGCCGCGTTGTACGCGCCCACGGCGCCGGCAAGTTTTCCCCTGAGCTGTTTCGAAAGCCGCTCAATCTCGGGTATCGATTTTCCCAGACGGGAAACATACTCCGCCATGGCGAAACCCAGGGTAATGGGAACCGCGTGCTGGCCGTGCGTTCTTCCCACCTGGGGAGTCTCCGCTTCCCGCTCGGCAAAATCGCAGAGCAAGAGTTCCAGCTTTTTAAGAAGGGGCAGCACTACCGAGCGCGTCACCCCCGCCATGCGGTACGCCAGGGCCGAATCGAGAATGTCGGCGCTTGTCGCCCCCACATGCACCAGAGCGGAAAACCGGGCGGGAACCTTCTCTTTGAGTACGTTTACCAGGGCCCTGATGTTGTGGTGTATTTTTTCCTCTTCGGCATACACCGCCGCCGGATCAACGGCCGCGGCGTCCCTGTCGAGCCTTTCCCGCAGTTCACAGGTCAGTTCCCCCCGCACGGCAAGGTGGGCTTTTACGAGCGCGACCTCCGCCTTGAGGCACGCCGCCACAGCCGCCTCTTCGGAAAGCCAGGGAACCAGGGAATCGTAGAGGGCCTGTTCGGAAAGGGAATACCGGTGATCCAGGGGAGAAATATTACGGAAAATATCACGGGCTAACATAGCCGATTATGGCGGAAAAGAACGCGGAAGGTCAAGGGGCGAAGGCGAAGCGCAGCTTCGCCTTCGCCTGGGGAGTTTTGCGGCCTGGCGCGTATGCTTCGTGTTGCGCGGAGTTTGATGGCGAAGGGAATTCAAGCGGGCGGCGCTTGGGATCGAAGAGCCGCAAAACTCCGGGCATCGCGGTGGCGGCGCGAGGTTTGGATGCCGCAAAACTCCGGGCGGGTGTACCGGAGAGGCTCGCGGGCGTACCGGAGACGCTGGCTGTCCGCCTGTGGCGGACAGCTGGGGAGTTTTGCGGCGGAAGCGCGGGGTTCCAGGGCAGCGCGAGGTTTGGCTGCCGCAAAACTCCAGGCGGGTTTCCTGGAGAAGCTGGCTGTCCGCCTGTGGCGGACAGCTGGGGGCATACCGGAGGCTCTGGCTGTCCGCCTGTGGCGGACGGCTGCGGGCTTCCCGGAGTGTCTTCGGCCGGGGGGATGGCGGTACAATGCTCCTTCTCTTCGTGATGGTTCGTGAGGTTCGCGGTTACTTTCCTCTTCCTTCTTCGACTTCTTCGGCTTGGCGGTAAAAGATGTCCTTCAGAAAAGCGCCTATCTCTTCCATGCAGTCTTCGGCCTGGGGCTGTCTTCCCACAAGTTCGGCGAACGCGTGCGCCAGGCCGCGGTAGCGGATAACCCTGACGGGAACCCCCGCCAGGGAAAGTTTGCGGGCGTACGCTTCGCTTTCAAGGCGGAAATAATCGAACTCCCCATACGCGATGAAGGCGGGGGGAAGCCCTTCAAGTCTTCCGAAATAGGGGGCCAGAAGCGGGCCGGGTTCGTCAACGCCCAGCACCTTCAGCATGGCCGAAGTGCCGGACCTCATGATGGTGATCATGAAACTGACGGCGGGCCGGTGTTCCGCGAGCATGTCGTACTGATCCATGGAAAAATGAAAATCGCCGTCTTCCTTTCCCGCCGGGTTAAGTACGGGGTACAGCAGCGCCTGCGCCTTTACCGCGCCAAACCCTTCGTCGCGGTCCCGCATGGCACAGGCCGCGGCCAGATTGCCCCCCGCCGAATCGCCCGCCACGCAGATCATGCCGCCCGCGCCGCCCAGGCTTCCGGCGTTTCCGGCGAGCCAGCGGAGCACGCCGTAACAGTCTTCGAGCGCCGCCGGATACGGATGTTCGGGGGCCAGCCGGTAATCGATCTGTACGCCGACACAGTCCGTCCGTTCCGTGACCTGCCTGCAGATCTCCTCAACCACATCGGGACTGCCCGCGGCAAAGCCCCCGCCGTGCATGTAGTAAAACACCGGCCGCAGTTTTTCCTGTGTGGGGGAAGATACGGAAGAAGGTGAAACACCCGCGCCGCGCGGGCTTTCCCTCCGGTACACCCGTATTTCAACCGGCACGCTCCCGGCGTTCACCGTCATGCGGCTTGTCCGCACCCCGGAAGCCAGGGGAAGACTCCGTATATCGTTAAAGTGACGGCGCATCCGGGAGGCGTTTTTTTGGGGACTTCCGCCGGAAAGAATACGGCGGGCAAAGGGACAGAAGACAAGTCCGAATTTCCGCGCGAGGAAAGGGATCCCCGCGAGAAAACGGCTGTCAAGCGCGCCGGGCCTGGGATCATCGGGAACGGGTTTTTCAAGGATATCGATGCCCCGCTCCCGCACCGTCCGCTGTCCCCGGCGTATCGCTTCATGCAGGAGGGGATCGTATTTCCTTTCCACTACAGTGTATCAGGCGAATCGAGCGCCGCGGGAAGCTGCATGACAGTTTCCATATATCCCATACTCCGTTTTTTTACATTGAGCTCCATGAGGGCATAACCTTCTTTTTCCACCATACGAAAACCCCGTATGGAAACCGGATCCTGTTCGGAAAGTCCCGCCTCGTCGGCGATGGAACCCCGCACAACTTTTTTTACAAGATACGAAGACGAAAATGATCTGACGGAAGCCGGGGCAAGGACAAGGCCGAAAAGGGGCGCGGCAATGCGCTCGCGGCTGTCCTTCTTCGCCGCCTCGGCAAGGGGAATGTCGGGACGGGGAACGGTCATCATGACGCGGCGGCTGCCGTCCGAAGTTTCAAGCGCCACAAGTTCGCCGGGTCTTGATGAAAAAAGCCTGTCCTGCAGCGCGGGGATAAGGGCGCCCTGGGGGGCGCTTACCGTTTCGCCGTTGATCGATCTGATGAGGGTCCCCTCGCTTACCTGATGTTCCGACGCGGGGGTAAAAGGCGCGGTATAGATGATCTCCGCGCCGCGCGGGGTTTCGCTCAAGGCAATGCCCAGCCAGGGCCGCTCCGCCTTGCCGCCCTTGAGCATCGCGGGCAGGGCGGCGGCAAGCCGTTCGGCGGGAACGGCGAAATTAAGTCCCTGGTACTGCTCTATACCCGCGAACACTATTCCCACAAGACGGCCCGACATGTCGATCACCGGCCCCCCCGAGTTGCCGGGGTTCACCGAGGCGTCTATCTGAATCACATCCCCTATCTGCAGGAAACGCCGCCCCAGCGTGGAAACAATTCCCGATGTAACGGTCTTTTCAAGGCCGCCCGGCGATCCTATCGCCAGAATCGTATCCCCCACTTTGGGAATGACCCGGTCAACCACCGAAAAAACATACTCGGGCGTTATCCCGGTTTTGATAAGGGCCAGATCCATGGCCTTGTCCCAGCCTATGACCTTGGCGGAAACCCTCGGGCTCGACGGATCTCCCATGCGAAGGTACATGCGGGAATAGCCTTCATACGAGGGATCTACTTCGCTGGCTATGACATGGTAATTGGTGATAAGAAGTCCCGACGCGTCCACAAAAAAGGCGGAGCCAAGCACGCGGTCGGGAACTCCCCTCCCCCGCTCTATGCGTATGCCGCGGTCAACCAGCAGGGTCGCGACGCCCTTGATCATCTCCTGCGGACCGTCGCGCCCGGAGGCGTATTCTTCAAGCGGAGCGGGAACGGCGCGTCCCCAGGCTTCGGCGGCGGCGTGGAAGAAGGCCGCGGTACGGCGCTGTTTTACCTTCACGGCATGTTCAAGGAAAACAAGGGCGTCCTCAAATTCAAGCGGCTTTAACTCATGGGAACGCACCGCCAAAAGAAAAGCCTCAAGATCGCTGCCTGCGGCAAGGGACTTCTTCGCCTGGGCAAGCATGAAACCGGCTTCCATCCCGGTACTTTCCACCGTCTCCCCAAGGCTCGCGAGGGATCGCGCCAGGGAAGCGGCGTCGTCCCACTGTTCTCCGCGTATCGCCTGGGCCTGCTTTTCCCTGAGACCGGCAATCGCCTGGGCTTCAAGCTCGTCCAGCTGGGCCGCCGTGTCCCCCTCACGGACCCCGTAAACGACACGGTACATGCCGCCAAGATGAATGGCCCGCGCGGGATCCTCCGACACGTAGCGCCTTATGTCCTCCAGCCTGATTTCGTCCGTCGATTTTCTCTGGGGCGAAAGCCGTTCTTCCTGCATTTCGACGGAAAGACAGGAAAAACAGAAAAAAAGAACGCACGCGCACAACGAGGCGGCGGGAAACACCGCGTGTTTCCGCGCGGCCTGAGTCCGGAAGCTCTTCTCCCGTGATATTTTCAAACAGATCTCTTTCATTTTTTATTCTTCCGTTATATTTCCAGAATAATCCCTTGTTCCATCCCCGTCCATATCCCCATAATACCGCCTTTCACCGCCGGGAAGATACTCCTCGGCGGTTTCATACCGCCCGTCCCCGTTCCAGTCGCTTTCGGTGAACGCAAGCTCCTTCCTCCATTCCAGAAGATCTTCGGCCTGCCCCGGAACATGGGGGCCAAGACGCCTGAAACGCCGCACCGTCTCCATGCGGCCGTCAAGATCCAGATCGACACGCTGGAGAAGGGGCCTTCCCTGCTCGAATTCCGTGACAGAAACGACGCGGCCGTCAAGCGTTTCAACCGCCCGGCGGGGTACACCCTGGTCCAGATCGACACACTCATCGGCCCCCCTGAATTCGGCGCTCGGCCTTCTCATCTGAATCGAAAAGGAAACAAGGGAACGCCGGGAAAGGCGGGGGTATTCCTCCTCGTACCGCGGGTAGAGAAGGCCTCCCCTTTCCCCGCTTCCGCACAGTTCGACAAAGCGGAAGGGGCTGAAAAAGAAATCCAGGGGACGGGGTATGTAGACGCAGCCTTCCAGTTCGGCGGAAAGCGCGGCAGGGTATTTTTCCCATTCGATCCGCGCCTTGATCCTCTCCCCGTCTTTCATTGGCAGCGTTCCGGTCCCCGGTTCCGGCAGAACCACCTGTTCCGCCCGGACGGGCTTTCCTCCCGAAAAAATGACGGCCAGTTCAGGCAGCCTGTCCTGATCGGCGTCGCGGCGGTAATCCTGAATCTCGCCGTCCTGGTAACGGGTACGGCTTTCGTAAAAACCGTCACCGTCACTGTCTTCTACAATAACACCGGAAAAGGCCAGAAAGTTTCGGTTAAAGTAATCCCTGCCCTCTTCGCCGCGCAAGAGACCAAACACCGAAAGGACAAGATCCCTGTCAAGCTCCACCTCTCCGCCGGCCCCGAAAAGTTCATCCGCCGCGGCAAAATCGTCAACAAGCCCGGCGTTAAGGGCCGCGGGAATGGAGGCGGGAGACGGCCGGGAAGGCGGCGCGAAAAGCGCCCGGTAAGACGCCGCGAGGCGTCCCGCTTCCTCCCCGTTCCGTACAAAGGGGGCGGCAAGAAAGGCCAGTTCGGGATCTTCTTCAAGAAGCAGGGGAAGGTGGCGCAAAACGGCCGCCATGAGCGCGTCATCGCCCCGGGCCGGCGTTCTCCGCGCGGCGTATTCAAAAAAAATACGGACGACGCGGACATTCCGGGGATAGCGGTCAAACGCTTCCCCGGCCGCCCTGCGGAAGGCGCCGTCATCGGAAAGGCCCTTCAGCGCCGAAAGGGCAAGTTCCGTCTCCCGTTCCCCGCCGGGGATCCGGGCCAGAACGCGGAGAGCCCCGTCATAGTTTCTCAGTCTGACAAGGGTCGCGGCCTCAAGAAGGCGCGCCTCCGCCGCGGTGTACTTCTTCCAGCGGTCCGCCTCAAGGGCCCGCCACAGGGCCTCAAGAACAGCCCCGCAGGACAGTCCCTCGTGATCGCGGGCCCGCGCGAGAAGCAGCGAAAGATCCGACGAAACATCACCGTAATCCGCGGCCCTTTCCAGCGCGGCAAGGGCGGCGGGCCATTCGTTCCGGCTCATCGCGTCCGCGGCCCAGGCGGCGTATTGTTCCGCGGCGGCGGCATCTCCCCTCCCGGACACACCGGAAGGGACATTCCCTCTCTTTACGGAAGTATCCCCTGTCTCCGCGAAAACCGCCGTCAGAGCGGCGCAGAGGAACAGGGGCGCGAGGCCGGCATGGACGGAAACAGGGCGGCCCACGTTCCTTACCGTCCCGAAAGAGAAACGTTGTTCTGCCGCGAAGGCAATCCCAGAAGTTCCCGGACCTCGTCGTCCGCCATGGTTTCGCGGACAAGGAGCGCGTCGGCAAGTTTTTCCAGTTTGTCCCTGTGCATATCGAGGATCTCCCCGGCGGTCTTCCGGCCTTTTTCAAGGACGGCCTGCACCGCCTTGTCTATGCGCTGGGCTGTATTTTCGGAGTAATCCTTGTGTCTGGCGATTTCCTTGCCCAGAAAGATGGGCTCGTCTTCCTGACCGTAGGCGACGGGCCCCACATCCCCGTCCATGCCCCACTCGCAGACCATGTGACGGGCCATATCGGTCGCCTGCTGTATATCCTGTTTGGTGCCGGTGGTCGTTTCGTCGTAGAAGAGTTTTTCCGCCGTCCAGCCGCCGTAACAGATCACGATGCGGTCTTCAATCCAGCTGCGGGTACGGCTGTAACTGTCTTCCTCGGGAAGGGACATGGCCATGCCCAGGGCGCGACCGTGGGGAACAATAGTTACCTTGTGAAGGGGATCGGCGTTTTTGAGGAAGTAATGAAGCAGGGCGTGACCCGCCTCGTGCACGGCGGTCATGCGCCGTTCCTTTTCGGAGATCACCAG
>JAIRXH010000118.1 GCA_031268385.1 Treponema sp.
CTCCGCCGTTTCGCGGGGCCTTTCCTGCTGGGGAAGATGTCCCGCGCCCTCTATGATTTTGATTTCCGTCCCTTTTCGCAGCGCCAGTACGGCCCGCGCCGCCGGGCGGGGAATGACGGCGTCTTTTTCTCCCCATAGAAGGAGGACTTTTCCGGGAAAGGCGGCAAGGCGTCGGGAGAAACTTCCGCCCGAAAAGATCCCCGCCAGGACCAGGCTGCGCAGGGCTGCGAAGTAGCCCCGCTCCTGACCCTGGCTTTCCACCCTTTCAACAACCCGTTCACGGAGGAATTCCCTGTCTTCCGCGCTCATGGCGTCAAGATTGCCGTAGAAGGGGTAAAGCGAACGCCAGGCCCCCTCGTGATCGGCCCTGAGGGACCGGTACCATTTTTTTCCGGCGAAGGGAAGGGCCGCGGAAAGGAGGGCCTTTCCGGGACCGCCCTGCATGGGGAAGCAGCCGTCGATAAGGATAAGCGCCCCGGCCAGATCCGGCCGCCTGAAAGCCGCCGCTTCGGCGATGACCGCCCCCATTGAATTTCCCGCAAGTACGGCGGGCTTTCCGGCGGCGGCCTTTTCCAGAAGCGCCCCGGCGGCCGCGGCCTGTCCGCGTATGTTCGCCCCCTTTGCACTGGTTCGCCCGAAACCGGGAAGATCGGGGGCGATGACCCGGTGTCCCGCCTCATAGAGGAGGGGCATGAGGCTCCGCCAGGAATCGGCCTCGTCGCCCAGGCCGTGGAGAAGTACTACCGCGGGCTTCTGTGTTCCGCCGGGCGGCGTTCCCGAATCATAATGGAAAATATATCCGTTTTTGAACGGGAGCGTTCTTTCCCAGCCGGCAAGGGAAGGCGGTGTCTTCATACGGATACGGTACCATACAAACGGGAAACGCGCAAAGCTCTTGCCTTTTTATCTATACGGATGTATAGTGTTTGTGAAAAATCATGGCGGACTTGTCGGATGTGGGGGAAAAAATCGCCGTTCTTGCCGGGGCGGCAAAATATGACGCGTCCTGCGCCTCCTCAGGTTCCACCGGAAGGGCGGGGGGCGCTTCCGGCGCGGGGGCTTTCGGCGTTTCGGCGCCCGCCGGTGTGTGTCACAGCTGGACCGGGGACGGCCGCTGTGTCAGCCTCCTCAAGGTTCTGTTTTCCAATGTCTGCCGTTTTGACTGCGCCTACTGTGTAAACCGCGCCTCCGCCGATGTCAGGCGCGCTTCCTTTACCGTCCGGGAACTGGTGGATCTTACCTGCGCCTTTTACAGGCGGAATTATATTGAAGGGCTCTTTCTTTCATCGGGGATCTTTTCGGACAGCGATATTGTCATGGAAAAACTGATAGAGGTTGCCCGGACCCTTCGTACCGAAGCGGGTTACGGCGGCTACATACACCTCAAGATCATCCCCGGCGCGGGGGAAAAGATGATACGCGAGGCCGGTATCTGGGCGGACAGGCTCAGCGCCAACATAGAGCTTCCGACCGACAGGAGCCTGCGGTATCTTGCCCCCCAGAAGTCCGGCGGCGTCATATTCGGCGCAATGGGGGAATTTTCCGCGCTGCAGGGCCAGTTTGAGGAAGACAGGAAACGCATACGTTCCGCCCCGGCCTTTGCCCCTGCGGGGCAGAGTACCCAGCTTATTGTCGGGGCAAGCGCGGAGGACGACCGGCAGATTATCAACCTTTCAGATGCCCTGTACAGGAAATTTTCGCTTCGCCGCGTGTACTATTCGGCCTTTATTCCTCCCGGCGGGCCGGGCCAGGGCGTTCCCGATCCCCGCCTGCCGGTCATGACGGGTCCACCCGAGATCATGGACCGGGCCGCCCCGCCGCGTCATCTTTTGACCAGGGAACACCGCCTGTACCAGGCCGACTGGCTTCTCCGTTTCTACCATTTTGCCGCCGCCGAAATTCTGGATGAATCTTCCCCTTTCCTCGATTCCCGTCTGGATCCCAAAACAGCCTGGGCCCTGCGTCATCTGGAATTTTTCCCCGTGGAGGTTAACCGCGCCGACTACGAAGCCCTCCTCAGAGTTCCCGGCATAGGGGCAAAGACCGCCCGCCGCGTTCTGGAAACGCGCCGTTCCCGTTCCCTGACCTTTGACGGCCTGCGGCGTATGGGCGCCGTCCTTAAAAGGGCCCGTTATTTCATTACCTGCGCCGGAACCTTCATCGACAGGCCCGAAGATCCCCGTCGTCTGCGCCGTGTGCTTTCGGACGATGAAGACGGCCTGCAGCTTCCGCTTTTTGAGTTTTAGCCGTGAAAAACACACCCTTTGACCGTTCCCTGAAGGCGCTTTTCGATATTCTGGACGGCGCCCTGCGGGGATTTTCCGAAGCGGAAACGGAAAACCGCGTCCTGGAATTCCGGCGTCTCCGCCTGGAAGGGATGTTTGAGCGCGGCCTTTTGCCCGATCCCCTTCTGCTCGCGGGCGCGGCGCGGGATCTGTACGGCGCGGCGCCTGAAGCCTATGGGGATTTTGTGTCGGCCTGGATGAGCGAACGGCCCGTCGAGGCCGAAATGATCCGTTTCGGCGTAAAGGCCCTTGAATCGGGACAGGTTCCCTGTGACCGGGGCGATTCCGCCGTGTGCGCCGTTCTTGAAGCTTCCTTTAAAGCCGCGCACGAAACGGACCGCCTTATGGGACTTCTTCGCTTTGCCCCCGTTCCCCTTTGCCGGGAAAACGGCGTCTTTTCCGGGGCCCCCGGCGCGGTGTACGCCGCCCGCTGCGCGCCGGATCATTATGTGCTTCCAGGCCTTGCCGGACACTTTGCCCTCCGTTTCGGCGGGGAACGCTGGGCCGTTGTTGACGAAAGGCGCGGCGTTGTTCTTGTATGCGAGGACGGACGGCCGCGCTGCGCCGCCGCCCGCGAATGGGCGGGAGAATTTCCTCCCGATCCCTGCGCCGATCTCTGGCGGCTCTATCACCGTTCGATCAACAACGAGAGCCGGAACAACGCGGACCTCCAGCGGCAGTATCTGCCGGTCCGTTACCGGAAATACCTTGCCGAATTTGACGCTTCCGAAAATGGGGAACAGGCAAAGGACGGCGCGGTGCAGGGAACGCTGGATCTGTAGCGGGGTTTCCGGTGGCAATGCTCTGTTTGGCCGGTAAAAAATGAATATTGCCGACCCTCTGTGGAAAATTGAACGCCTGTCAACATACTGGTACTGTGATGAATTTTCCGGATAAAGCGGTATTTTGTTCAAACAAGAGCATTGCCTGTAGCGGGGTTTCCTGTGGCAGCTTTTTTTATTTTTCTGTATAATCTGTATAATCTGAAACTTGTTGAACACTAGCGTTGTTCGATAACTGAAGTCATCGAGTATGGTAACGCTGATTAGCCACAAGTTAATCAGCGTTACCATAAAAGCCGGAGGAGACGTGGGTATAAAACCGGTTGCTCTGCTGTCCGCCTTTTTTTTCTTTTTAAGGCTTCCGGCCCCGGACTTGTCCGCCGCGTCTTCGGGGACGGTTTTATCCGGGGAAGGGGCCGCGCCTTCGGGGCCGCTTGTGCTTACCCTGGAAGACGCCGTCCGGCGCGCGCTGGAGCAGAGCCTCGATCTGAAACGGAGGCTCATCGATCTTTCAACGGCGGAATATTCCGCCGGACGCCTGTGGTCCTTTATTTTTCCGGGGATAAGCGCGGGGGGCGGCGCGTCCTATGACCGGGGGCTTCTTTCATCCGATTCCGGAAAACACGGTTATGAATTGTCGGCGGGGGTAAGTTTGTCCCTTAACGCCGGCATTTCACGGGCCATGAAGATGACCGTCCTTGCCTATGATCTGAGGATGCTCGAATATGAAGACGCCAGGCGCATGCTTGATATAGAAATTGCCAAAAATTTTTATACCCTCATCGCCGAACGGGCGAATCTTTCCAACCTTCAGAACCACCTTGAGCTTGCGGAGAAACAGCTTGAACGGGACAGGGTGGCCTTCAGGAACGGCGTCAAGGGGGAGCTTGCCTTTCTCCAGAGCAGGCTCGGCGCCGAAACGGCGCGCTACAACCTCAGTACCGCCCGGACTTCCTACGCGGACAGGCTCGGCGAATTTCTGGAGCTCCTGGGACTGCCCCAGGACACCGACGTTGAATTTGCCGGGGACATGGACATCCGGCCCGTGAACGCCGACGGCAACGCGCTGATACGGCAGTACCTTTCCGGGAGGCCGGACATTGTTCAGCAGCGGAAACTGATTGAAAGTCTTGAGCACGCGGAAAAACGGATTGTCCTTGAAAGGCGGGCGCCGTCGGTAAGCCTTCAGGGCCGGTGGAACCTTTCCCACATTGATCCTTTGTCCGACAGGCTTTCCGGAAGCGTTTCCGTCAGCATTCCCGTGGATTCCTGGATACCCGGCACCAGTACTTTTCAGCAGATACGCTCGGCCGGAGCGGAGCTTGAAAAGGCCCGCATCGATCTTAAAAACACGGAACAGGCGGCCTCGGCGCGCATCAGGTCCCTCGCGTCGGCCCTTGTCAACTCGTGGACCAGCGTGGAGATAGCCCGTCTCAGCGTGGAGATGGCCCGGCGTACCTATGAACTCAACGAGCAGGGTTTTCTGGGGGGAGCCGTGGAATCACTGTCGCTGGAGGAATCCAGAAACAGCCTCGCGCTCCGGCAGCAGCAGCTTCTTGAAAGCGAGCTGTCCTACAAGATCATGACGCTCGATCTTGCCGCGGCGCTTGACATAGCCCGGGGGGATATAGTCGCGGCCGTCCGGGACTCAGGCGGCGAAGGCGCGGATTTTGTCCCTGAAGGAGGGTGAACGGTGAGTACCGGAAAGAAAAAAAAACTGTTGACGTTTGCGCTGGTCATTCTTGCCGCGGGTTTCCTCCTGCTTTCGGGGTGGACCTTTTTCAACCGTACCCGCGAGGTTCCGGCGGGACAGGCCCCGGCCGGGGAACGGCAGAGGGGCGGACCCCGGAGTCTTACCGCCGTGCGGGTTACTCCGGTAAGGCCCGGAACCGTGGAAACCGGCGTGGTAATAAACGGCGACGTGATTGCGCGGAATCAGGTGTCCATATATCCCGCCATGCCGGGCAAACTTACCGAGGCGCGTTTCAGCGTGGGCGATCATGTGAACCCTGGAGATGTGATGGCCATGGTCGACCCGTCCCGTCCCGGTGAAGTGTATTCTCTGAGCCCCGTGGTATCCACCGTTTCGGGCACCGTCCTTAACGCCCCGTACAGTCCGGGGGATACCGTCGCCACCTCCTCGGTGGTGTATGTGGTGGGGGATCTTTCGGAGCTTCTTGTTGAAACCTTTGTTCCCGAACGCTTTGCCACCTCGGCGCATCCGGGGCTTGCCGCGGATGTAAGCCTGGAAGCCCTTCCCGGCGAACATTTTTCCGCCCTGGTGGAGGAGATGAGCCCCGTCCTCGATCCGGCAAGCCGTACACTCAGGATAAGGCTGCGTTTTTCGGGCAGGCGGGACGGCCGCATCAGGGCGGGAATGTTCGCCACGGTGAGTCTTGTTACCGAAACCAGGGTGGACGTTCCGGTTATTCCCCGTTTTGCCGTTATCAACACCTACGGTTCATGGATCGTGTTTGTCGTGAATGACGGAACCGCTTCAAGGCGGGCCGTAACGCCGGGAATTGAAAACGAGGAATATGTTGAAATTCTTGAGGGCCTTGAGGAAGGGGATCTCGTGGTAACGGCGGGACAGAATTTCCTGAGCGACGGGGACCCTGTAAGGGTGCTTGAATGAACATAACGGAATATTCGGTCAAGCGGCCGGTGACCATCATCATGCTTTACACCCTTGCCATGGGCGTGGCGGCGACGCTCGTTCCCAACATAGCGGTGGATCTGTACCCCGCAACCGACCGGCCTGTCCTTTCGGTGTATACCCGTTTTCCCGGCGCGGGGCCGGCCGATGTGGAGCGGAATGTCACCGATCCTCTTGAACGGGCGCTTTCGTCCTCGCGCGGCCTCCGTGAAATTACCAGCAATTCCGGTTTTGAACAGAGCTCCATCAATTTGAATTTTGCCTACGGCACCGACATGGACGAGGCGCTGATCGATGCCCAGACCCTGGTGAACCGTCTTGCCAATTCGCTTCCGGACGGAACGGAAAGTCCCACGGTAAGGCGCTTTGACATGTCCGCGATGCCCATCATGCGGCTTGTGGTCAGGGGCAACTATCCGCCGGATCAACTGAGAATTTTCGCGGAAGATGAAATACAGTCAAGCATTGAGCGCGTCATGGGCGTCGCTTCGGCGCAGGTAACGGGGGGAACCACCCAGATCATCAAGGCGTCCGTTTCGCTTAACCGTCTTGCCGCCTTTAACCTTACCCTGAGCGATGTTACTTCCGCCCTGCGCGGACAGAGCGTCCTTGCTTCCGGGGGAAGCATTACAAGGGGCGAGCGGGAATATCAAATCATGACAAGCCAGGAGCTTACCGGAGTTGAGCAGATAAGGCAGCTTGTGGTAAAGAACATCAGCGTGCCTCCCGGCGGGAACAGCGCGGAGGCGGACCGCTCCCAGGTAGTGCGGCTCCAGGACATTGCCGCCGTAAACCTCGCCTATGACGACAACGCCACGCGCGTTTATGTGGACGGCCAGAGCGGCGTGTATATTCAGGTGACAAGCGAAAGCGACAGCAATCAGGTACTGGTGGCAAGACGGGTGCGTGAGGCTCTTGAGGAGATCAACGTGGATCTTCCCCGGGGCATTACGGTCGATGTGCTTTCCGACAACACGAGCCTTATCAACGCGACGCTTGCCCAGGTGTATTCGAACGCGCTGCAGGGCGCCATCCTCGCGATGCTGATCCTTTTTGTCTTCCTCAGGAACATCAAGGGCACCATCATCATCGGGCTTTCCATTCCCATTTCGATACTCCTTACCCTCATGTTCATGTCCGTCTTCGGTTTTACGCTGAACCTGCTTACCATGACGGGCCTTATTCTGGGCCTCGGAATGACCGTGGACGCGTCCATCGTCATTCTTGACAACATCCACAATTACCGCGCGCGGGGAGCCAAGAGCAGAATCGCCGCGATACTCGGCAGCCAGGAGATGATGCGGGCCATTGTTACAAGCACCACCACCACCCTCTGCGTGTTCATTCCCCTTATCATCTACCGGAACGATCTTGAAATGATGGGGCAGCTTTTCAGCGATCTGATTTTTACCGTGGTAATTTCCCTCAGTTGTTCCCTTGCCGTGGCGGTAACGCTGGTGCCGGCTCTGGCGGGTTCCGTTTTCAGGCTTGATACAAGGAAGCAGAAACCCCTGAAAAACCGCCTGCTTAAATCCGTCGACGAAGCCATGGACAGATTTTTTGTGTCAATGGACAGGGCGTACACCACCGCCATTGATTACTGCCTTGATCACCGCGCGCTTGTGCTTGTTCTGACGCTGGGGATACTTGTATTTTCCCTCATGCAGTTCAGCGGCGTCGGGATGAACCTCTTTATCCGCACGCGGACCGACGATTTTGTCAACCTCAACGTCGCCATGCCGCAGGGTTCGACCATCGAGGCGACGGAGGCCGTGCTTCTGGATATGGAAAAAATGGTAAAGGAGAACATTGAAGGCTACAGGAACATCATACTGACCGCGAGGCGGACCGGGAACAACCAGGGAACCCTCCAGATCGTGCTGCCCGAACCGGCGCGGCAGATAGATACGCCCGACACCATCATCGAAAAACTTACCCCCTTTACGAGGTTCATGCCGGGGATCAACGTTACCTTCCGGGCCGGCCGGGGCATGGGGAATACCCAGGCCATAGAGATTGCGGTCAGTTCCCGCGATGCCCTCGCCGTCATGGAAACCGCCGGGGAAATACGGAATGTGATTGTCCGTTATCTGCCGGAAGTGGAGAATCCCGAAATCAACCTGACCGAGGGAGCTCCCCAGCTGCAGGTGGAAATTGACCGGGCCAGAGCCGCGGCGCTGGGGATCTCTCTTCCCGCCGTTGCCTCTGAAATAAGGACCGCCATGGAAGGCGCCACCGCCGCCGTTGTTTCCCGCGGCGACAGGCTCATAGACCTTGACGTAATGCTCCGCGACGAAGACAGGCGCGGGCTTTCCAGCCTTGACGCGGTCTTTGTGTTAAGCCGCGGCGGGGACCGCATCTCGCTTTCCAATGTCGCCCGCATCATCGAGAACCGTTCCCCCTCTTCCATACGCCATGAAAACCGCGAGCGCGTTGTCAGGATAACGGGGGATCTTCCCGGCGGAATCGCCGTTACGGACATGCAGAGGCGGGTGGAGGAAACGATAGGGGCCAACGTGATCCTTCCGGAAGGCGTAACGGTGCGGTATCTTGGCGAAGCCGCCGAAGTGTCCGCCTATAACCGCCGTTTTGTTTTTATTATCGCCGTGGCCGTCTTCATGGTATTCGCCCTCATGGCAAGCCAGTTTGAATCGCTGGTTGATCCCCTGATCATTTTCTTTTCGATACCGCTCCTTTTTATCGGCGTCATCTGGATCTACAAAATAGGCGGCGAGGCCATGTCGGTGTTTTCGGCGGTTGGCGTCATCGCGCTTGTGGGAGTAGTGGTGAACAACGGCATCGTCCTGGTGGATTATACCAACATCCTCCGTTCGCGCGGCATGAAGGTCCGCGAGGCCTGTATTGAGGCGGGCCGCAACCGCCTGAGGCCCATCATGATGACGGGCCTTACCACCATACTCGGCATGCTTCCCATCGCGTTCTTCCCCGGCGCGGGCGCGGATACCATACAGCCTATAGGCAAGACGTTTGTGGGAGGCCTTTCCGTCAGCTTTTTCATGACCCTCCTTGTGACGCCGGTGATGTATTCGCTCCTCAATTCACGGCGCGACAGGCGGGAAAAGGCGGCGCCTGGCGGCGCGGGACAGGCTCACAACGGATAAGATCAGGGCCGCGATTGTGGGGCTTGGCCGCATCGCGGGCCTTCTTGAAGACGACGCCCTGCGGGAAAAGCCCTGTACGCACGCCGGGGCGATATGCGCCGACGGGGAGTTTATCCTTGCGGCCGGCGCCGATACGGACGAAACGCGGCGGCGGATTTTTTCGGAAAGATGGGGGCGGGAAGGCCCTCTTCCCGTATACGCCTGCGCCCGGACAATGCTTGAAGCCCACACTCCCGATGTCCTTGTCGTCGCCACCCATCCTGACAGCCACGAACGGTACTGCGCCCTGGCCGCCGCACACCGCGTTCCCCTTGTAATCTGCGAAAAGCCCCTCGCCGACAGCCTCCGCGCCGCGCGGCGCATCGCCGCGCTGGAAAGGAAAGGCGGTCCTGTAATCATCGTCAACCATGAACGGCGCTATTCCCTTGATTACCAAAAGGCAAAGCCCCTCATTGACGGGGGGCGCTTCGGGCCGCTTCGTAGTGTAAGCGCGCGCCTTTACATGGGAACGCGGCGGCTTCTTGACGTGCTCTGGCACGACGGAACACATCTGGCCGACGCCGTCATGTACCTGACCGGCATGACGCTCGAACACCGGAAAACCTGGGGCGCGCCCCTTTCGGCCGCGCGGGGTACCGCCTGGCTTTCCGGTCAGCTTCTTCGGAAAGGCTCTCCGGAGGAAAAATCCCCGCCCGTTCCCTTTGTCATGGAGCTCGGCGCAGAGCGGGATCACCTGGTTTTTGAAATGACTTTTTCCCTTGAACGGGGACGCCTTCGCATAGGAAACGGGATTTTTGAAGTATGGGAATCAGGGCCAAGCCCCTACGCCGAACAGTTCCGTTCTCTCAAAAAAACGGAAGACGGTTTTGCCGGAAAGACCGGTTATTTTGCCAACATGCTGCGGGACGCCGCGGCCTGTGTACGCGATCCGGCGCGGCGGCCCCTTTCGGGCGCCGGGGACGCTCTTAAGGTTGTCGAATACCTTGAATCGGCGGGACGCCGCCGGCGCGCCCCCTAAAGTCGGAGGAGGGGGAGTCGAACCCCCGACATCCAGCTCCCAAAGCTGGCGGTATAGCCACTAACCTACCCTCCGTTTTGACCACTATATCCGGCCGTCCCGTCCGCGTCTACACGCCCTGGAAATCTTCTCCGCCCGGCGGGAACATGTACAGGTCAGGCAGTTTGACGATACGGCTCATGGAAAAGGTGTTGGAGAACTGGGAATCGCTTATAACCGGTATCTGGAAAAAGTGGTTAAGATCTTCAAACCCCGGAGCTTCGGCCTTTATGGTAAATTCAAAATTTTCATGAAGATTCCCCGACTGCGCCGGAATGGGAACGGGCCAGAAGCTGAAGGCCCCCTCGGTATTGGGAACAAGCACGCAGGGGTTCTGCCAGTTGTAGTCCTTCATGACAACGAGTTCCCCGCCCCGGCGGAGCTCCACCTGGATGCCGGACATGGGGGAAAAATCAAGGCCGTTAAACATGCGTCCGACAATGGTGGGAATGTTGAACACCGGCTGCGCCTCTTCCTGAACGGCCTTTCCCGCCGCGCCCCTGTGGCTGAAGTGCGGCCGCTGGTTGTGGCTTATCTGTTTGATTCCCTCATGGGCAAGGGTGACAATATCCGCCCCTTCCTGCTGGCGCACAAGGGGGTCCGTTTCCGTTCTGGCCGCGCCCCTGTTTGAAACAATGTACCGGGGCGGGGTTCTGTTAAGCACATAACAAACGGTGTCAAGGCGGCACTGATCACAGGTGCATATTCCTTCGGCGTTTCCCCCGGCGGCAATGGCTTCGAATATTTCCGTAACCTTTGCGATGATTTTTTCTTCGGCGGTATTGTGAATATTCATGTGTGAGCCCCCCTATAAATGTAATCATTTTCGCCATATATGCAATACGCGCGTCAGGCGGGGCGAAACGGCCCCTCAAAGAGGCCGCCGGGAAATTCCGGCAGGGATTGCAGCTTTTCATCATGAACGGGAGCGGTAAAGACCCGGACGGTGTACAGCGATTTTACAAAGGCGTTTACCGTTTCGCTTTGAAAAGCGCTGGAACTTTCGGCGAAATACCGCCGTTCATCCCGTACAAAAAGACCGGTCTCAAAGGAAACGGGTTCGGGAATGTCGATGATGAGTTCCCCCTCCCCGACGGGGACGCCGGCTTTCCGCAGTTTTCCGGCCAGTTCTTTTTCGAAGGCCGAACGGCCGCGCAGGTCCCGCAGACGCCCGTGTTGTTCTTCGGCGTAGGGGAATTCCGCCCAGGCGCTGTAGAGCCTGCCTTCGCGTACCGCGCCTGCAAGGGGGCTTTTGATTAGGGTAAAAAGGCTTTGATCGTCCAGATCGTACAGTTCCTCCGGGGCGATTGTTCCCGAATCAAGAAAGCCCGAAAGGGCCTTTTTGATCATCGCCGTGGCGGAACGAACCTGCCGGTGCCAGTAGACGGTACGGTACATGAGGTACTTTGAAAAGAGGACGGATTCCACGCTGGGAATGCCCCGCGACTCGATGTCCACCCCCCGCACGGGATGGGGGTGCAGCCTGGAAAGGATGAAATCAACATCCTGGGCGCCGTAGGGAACCCCGCAGAAACGGGCGTCCCGGTTAAGGTAATCGAGCTTGTCCGGGTCCAGCGCCCCCGAAAGGAGCCTGCGGTAAAAGAGCGGCTCCCTGCCGTTTTCCGGCAGGGAGGTATCCACGATGGCCGCGGTAAGGCCGGGGTCCGCCCCGGCGGCGGCCAGGAGACTCCGCACGGGTTCGGCAAGGATGATTTCTCCAGTACGTTTTTCATGCGATTTGAGCGAAAGCTCCTTGAGCGAATGGGTATAGGGGAAGTGCCCCAGATCGTGGAGCAGGCAGGCGCAGAGGAAGGAGATGGCCCCCTCCGGCGTGATCCACTCTTCCGCGCCCCGTTCGACAAGGTTTTCAAGGAGCCTTTTTCCCAGATGGTACACCCCTACTGAATGGCTTGCTCTTGTGTGGGTGGCCCCGGGGTAAACGCGGTACACCGGCCCCAGCTGGAAGATGCGGAAGAGCCGCATGAAAGGGGCGGACCTGGTAAGGGCGGCAATGCCGGGGGTAAGGTAAATATGGCCCCACAGCGTATCCCGTATGGCTTCGGTAAAGCCGTCCGTGAGGACGGAACGGACACAGGCCTTCATGGAGAAGATCCTACCCGCCGCGCTCCTTCCTGTCCAGCGTCCCTTGTCCAGCCGGATTTCTACGGCAGCCGGCTGGATTTCTACGGCAGCCGGCCGGATTTCTACGGCAGCCGGCCGGATTTCTGCGGCAGCCAGCCGGATTTTTACGACAGCCGGCCGGATTTTTACGACAGCCGGCGTGCTGGTTACGGCAGCCAGCGTGCTGGTTACGACAGCCAGCGTGCTGGCTGCGACAGCCAGCCGGATTTTTACGACAGCCAGCGTGCTGGTTACGGCAGCCAGCTGGATTTTTACGACAACCAGCTGGATTTTTACGGCAGCCAGCGCGCTGGTTACGGCTGCCCAAAGTCTTCGACTTTGGGCTGGGGAGTTTTGCGGCAATGCGCGTGCGCTTCATGCGGCGCGGAGCTTTGGCGGCGGCGGGAATTCAAGCGGGCGGCGCGATAGGCCCGAGAGCCGCAAAACTCCAGGCGCCCGCACTTTCACGCGCCCTTGGAGTTTGCGTCCCGCGAAAACTCTCCGCAATCCGTCTTCACCATGTACGTTACGGGGTGAAAGGACACCCGATGATTTTTTCAGGGGGTGTCAGGGGTACAAGGGCCTCCGTAAGGAGGACCTTGTACCCCTGACAGGACCCCGATAAATTTTATAAGGTGTCCTTTCATCCCAAGCGCCGGAATTTTCGCTCCATGTGCCCCTCGCAACGTGTCCCCAGGTAAAACCCGCAAGGCGGGTTTTACCCCGTTTGTGAGCGGTGTCCGCGTTCGGAGCCGCAAAACTCCAGGCCGGCTGGATTTCTGCGAAAGCCTGCGGGGCATCGCGCCCATTTGACCTTTCACGGATGGTTTATTAAAATAAAAAAGTATGCTGCGGCGCGTGATACAGATCCTGACGAAAAACTTTCGTACGGGGGTTTTTCATAAAAAAGCCTTTCACAAGAAAGTCCGTGTGGACATCCCCAGGCTGGTAAGTGCCGGAATCCTTTTCTTTTCCGCCGCCGGGAGTTTTTCCCAGGATGAAACGGTTCCCGATCCGGAATCCGTTTCACAGGAAGCGGAAAACGGGACCATCCCCGAGGCTCTGCGCCGGCCCCGGCGGGGGGAAGATCCCCGGTACCCTGAAGACATGGTCATAGGGGAACTGGGCAGGGGAGACGCCCCGGAAGAGGCCTGGCGCGCCGCGGGGGATCTGCTTTCCGCGCTGGTTATGCGGAGCCGTCCGCGCCTTTCTTCGGTCGACAGCCTCACGCTGGACAATCTCCTTGGAACCCTTGACGACATAAACGCCGGGGCTTTCCGGCTGGGAAGCGGCAGGAAAGAGCCCGACGGATCGGTTTCCTTTTTGATCCGTTTCATGGGAAGGGAAGAGTGGATAGCCGGGGAACTGTACCTGCGTCCCCAGGATGCGGAAAGGTCCAGGGCGGAAGCACCGGACGCGCCCGCATCGGATGTGCCCAGGGCGGAAGCGGCGGACGCGGCGGATGTGCCCGTGGCGGAAACGGCGGTGGCCGGAGGGCCGGCGGCGGCGGGCGTATCCACGGCGGAAATGCCGGAGGCGGCCGTCAGGGCCGCCTGGCTTTTTGACGATCTCCTCTTGGAGGAAAAACGGAAACGCGGTACGGAAAAAGATTTTTCCCTTGATTTTTCTCCGTATGAACGGTTTTTCTAGGAAAGAATATGGCAACGCCAATCAAGCGCATAGAAAAGGATTTCCTCCTTAAAGTACTGTACGACGAGCAGATCCCCGTCATGTGCCTGCGGGACAGGACCGAGTATGTTCTTCTTTTGGAAAAGCCCGCCAAAAGCGAACTTTTTTTCAGGGCGGACAGGCCCATCAGCAGGCTCAAGATACGGAGCAGGCTCGATCTGATGTTCGATTACCGGGGGCAGGTTGTCATCTTTTCCGCCGAGGTAAGCTCCTTCAAGGATGAATATATAGTGGCGGCCGCGCCTGAATTTCTGTACAAGAATCTGGACCGTTCCTATTCAAGGGTTGTTACCCCGTCGGAACTGCAGGTACAGCTTACCTTTCTGGGGGACCGTTATTCCCTTTCCTTTCCCAGGGTGACCGAATATGAAAGCGGCGACATCGGCACTTTCATGCGGGATGTCGATCCCCAGAACCTTTCGGAGCTCATCGATCAGATGGCCCTGTGGATCAAGAATTACGCCAACGGCTACAAGCTCGTGATCTTCAAGGATGTAAAGCCCTCTTCAACCGAAGAGCGCGTCGTCGCCGAAACCGGCAAGACTTTCTACCTGCCTTCGACACTGACGGGTTTTCCCCAGGCGGATCCGTATCCGAGGAAACGCATTGTCACCGGGGAAATGTTCAAACGCTACCTTGAGAGTACCGGCGTCGATCTTGCGTATGTGGACAACGCGTGCGCCCGCTTTGTCAAGGCGAAATTCGACAGCGGTATTTTTTCCGACGCGTGGATTCCCGTCCTTTTTCAGGAATACGTGATTGGCTATATTCACATCTGGATCAACAAGGAAGGAAAACTCCCCTTTGACTACGGCGTCATAGACACCCTTTACCAGTTCGCCAAGGTGCTTGCGTATTCACTCAAAATCAACGGTTATTTTGACAGCGGAAAAGTCAGGAACAATCCGTTTGACGGAAAGGTTATCGACATCAGCGCGTCGGGGCTTCTTTTCGCCTATCCCCATTCAAGCCTGTCTTCGGCGCTGCTGCCCGACAGCGAACTTTCGGTGAAGCTCACCATGCCGCGCCGCAGCGTCAACGCCAACGCCAGAATAGTCAGGCGCTACAAGGATAACTCCATGGGTTATTTCGGCTGCCGCTTCCTCGATATGGCCCCCGAAGACATGCGTTTTCTTTTTGAGTATATTTACGGCAAGCCCTTTACCGATACGGACGTGAATTTTCTTACCGGACAGGTGTAAGGAAGCGCTGATTTATTCGAATGCGAATAAATCAGCGCTGCTTTAATGCGGCGCATTTCAGTGTGAAAGGGCGCTGATGGCGTCGCCGATTTTCTCGTAAAGCGGAAAATACCCTGAAAGTCTTGTTTTTTCCAGCACCGCGCTGACCGCGTCATGAACATTGGCAATCGCAAGCTCAAGGTTCATTTTTCTGAATGTCGAAGATATGAAGATCAGCGCGCCTATGCCGCTTGAATCAATGGTCTTTACATCCTTCACGTTGATGATGAGCCGCTCGACTTTTTTTTCTATCATCTTCATCACCAGTTCCTTGAGCCTGTTTGAGTCAAGCAGGTTCATTTCTCCCCGCAGATCGATGATGTAGATGCTCTGATTGGTACGTATTTTGATTTTCATGACCCCTTTCGCCGATCATATATTTTTTTCCGGCATTTGTCAAACGCGCTGCGCCTCAGGGGAAGGCGGGTTTACCGTTCCAGCTTCCGGTAAATGTAACGGCGGGCAACTCCCGCGCCGTCTTCTCCTCCGTGCTGCCCGCGCCATTCGGCGTATTCCGACCAGTTGCCGTCAAACCAGACCGCCTCCCCGTCTTCAAAGGCAAGGATGTGCGTGGCGATACGATCCAGA
>JAIRXH010000205.1 GCA_031268385.1 Treponema sp.
CGGGCGGCCCTTTCCCGGCCGCGACAGGCGCTATATAAAGCGGGGTATGGGGTATATCCGGGGGAACCTGCGCTATCTGTGGGGGTGGCAGGGCAAACGGGCCGTTTTTACCGGCCACACCGGGCCCTCAGGGCAATCTGCCGGCGAATTGACGTGCGGCGGCCTTTTTTATACACTTGAGGCTGTTACCAATCAATCCGGGGGCGGGTATGGAAAAGCGGATAATGGGAAGAACCGGCTGCGGGGCGGGCGTGTTTGCCTTTGGGGGCATTGTTGTCCGGGATACGGTCCAGGCCGAAGCGGATCGCGTTGTCGCCGAAGCTGTGGAGCGGGGCGTCAACTATTTTGATGTCGCGCCTTCCTACGGCAACGCCCAGAATATACTGGGGCCGGCCCTGAAGCCCCACCGGAACAGGGTGTACCTTGCCTGCAAGACGGAAGGCCGTACCATGGAAGCGGCCCGCGCCGATCTGGAAAACAGCCTCCGTCTGCTTCACACCGATCATTTTAACGTCTACCAGCTTCACGGCGTTCCCCCTGAAGACGCGGAGCGCGTCACGGGACCTGGGGGCGCCCTTGAAACCCTGGTTCAGGCGAAGAAAAAAGGGCTCATTCTCAACATAGGTTTTTCGACGCATTACGATTCGGTCGCCCTCAAGCTCATGGACGCCTTTGATTTTGACACGATGCTCTTTCCGGTAAACTGGGCCTGCGGCATACGGAACGGCCTTGGGGAAGCGGCCCTGAAAAAAGCGGCGGAGCGGAACATGGGGCGCATCGCCATCAAGGCGCTTGCCGGCCGGGCGAAGGAAGATTCGGAGGACGGGTATCCCAAATGCTGGTACCGGCCCGTTTTTGACGATCCCCTTCTCGCGGACCTTGCCCTGCGCTATACCCTTTCGAAGGATGTACATACCGCGGTAAGTCCCGGCGATGTGCGCATGTTGCGGCTCGGACTTTCCATTGTCGAGAAATACGGCGGAAAGATGCCGCCCCTTTCGGCCGGGGAATTTGAACAGCTCAAAAAACGCGCCCTGGAAACGGACCGGACGATCTTCGCCCCGGTCCCCTGATGCCAGGCTCTGGGCCTGTCCCGGCCGGCGGGACGGAGCGGGATACAGGAAAAAAGTACCTTGGACTTCTTCTTGAAAACAGTCCCGGCGCGGTGATCTTCCTTGACGGGGAAGGCCGTTGTGTCTATTGTTCCCGGACCTTCCTTAACCTCCTGGGAGAAAAAGAGTACGCCGCCGTAAGGGGGCGGAAATTCGACGAAGTCTACGACGCCTTCGGCGACGAAGAATTTATGAGGCAGTCGCGGGACAATTTCAGCCGCGCCATTTCGGGACACAAAACGGTTGTGGCCGGCGTCAGTCTCGATTTTTCAGGCAGGGGCAATTTCCGCAGTTACTCTATCAACTCCACTCCCGTGATGAACGGGGAAGGCGGCTGTGACGGCGTTCTTGTTATTTACAACGACATTACCGAACTCTTGCGTACCGAGGAAGACCAGAGGGTCCGCGTCATGTTCGACACTACCCCCCTTGCCTGCACCTTCTGGGATGGGGACGGGAACCTTACGGACTGCAATGTCGCGGCGCTCAATCTTTTCAAGGTTGCCACCAAGGAGGAATTCTGCCGCCGCTTTGACGAGTTTTCCGCCCGGCTGCAGGCGGACGGCAGCCTGAGCCGCCTTGCGATACGCGAAAATTACCGGGAAACGCTGAAGAAGGGAATCCTGAAATTCCGCTGGCTTCACCGCGATTCAAACGGCGAATGGCTTCCCTGCTTTGTCACCCTTGTCCGCGTCGCCTTTGGCGACGGCTGGCGCGTTGTGGGCTACACACGGGATCTCCGCGAGATGCAGGAGCTTGAAGACAAGGAACGCGAGGCCAGTGAAAGGGCCCGCGAACTGGAAGTGCAGACCATGGCCGCGAAGGTCGCGAACGAGGCAAAGAGCCGCTTTCTGGCGTCCATGAGCCACGAGATACGCACCCCCATGAACGCCATCATAGGGATGAGCGATCTTATGCGCACCGACAATCTTGACGAGACCCAGCGGAATTTTTTCACCGACATAAAAAAAATGTCCAGAACTCTTTTACAGATTATCAACGACATACTGGACATTTCAAAAATAGAGGCGGGGAAGATGGAACTCTTCCCGGTACACTTCAGCCTTCCCGAACTGTGCGACAACCTTTGTTCCATAAGCCGTTTTACCGCGGAAGCCAGGGATCTGGAATTCCGTTATTCTTTTGCCCCCGGTGTTCCCCATGTTGTATACGGCGATGATGTCAGAATACGGCAGATACTTACCAACATTCTTAACAACGCGATCAAGTACACCAGGGAAGGCTTTGTCGAATTTACCGTCTCGCGCGCCGGCGAAGGCGGAAAGGATGTTCTTCTTTTTTCGGTGAAGGATACGGGCGCCGGAATCAAAGAGGAAGATTTTCCCCGGCTGTTCGGAAATTTTGAACAGCTTGACGGCAGGGCCAACCGGGGAATAGTGGGGACCGGTCTTGGCCTTTCCATAACCCGGCGTCTTCTTTCCATGATGAACGGCAAGATAGATTTTTCAAGCGAATACGGAAAGGGTTCCGTTTTTACCGTCACCATTCCCCTTGTCGAGGGGAACGCGGACAAGGTGGAGCAGAAGGTTCTGCATTCCAGGGTTATCGCCTCGGAGGAGACGCGGGTCCTTGTGGTTGACGACAGCCGCATCAACCTCCGGGTTGCTCTGGCTTTCCTCGCGACCCACAACATACACGCCGAATCCGCCGGGGACGGAGAGGGGGCCCTCGCCATGGCGGCCGGAAAAAAATGGGACATCATCTTCATGGATCACATGATGCCCGGCATGGACGGCATAGAGGCGGCGCGGCTCATAAGGGAAAAGGACGGCGCCGTGCCCATCATCGCCCTTACCGCCAATGTTGTCGCGGGCATCCGGGAAGAATTTCTCAAGGCGGGCATGAACGATATGATAGCAAAGCCCATAGACGCCGTGGACCTTAACCTGAAACTTGCCAAATGGCTCAGGCCCGAACGGATAGTCCGTTTTGAGGATCCCTCTTCCCGGAAACAAAACGGAAAAGATCCCGGACGCGGCGCGGAGGCGGTCCCTGGTGAACGCGGGGCGGTTTTCCCCCGGGAAGCCGTACTGGATCGTAAAGAGGGGCTTGAAAGGTACGGCGGGGACGGCGTCCTCTACGAAAAGCTCTGCGGCAGTTTTGTTTCCGATCACGGCGGCGACTGTGAAAGGATAGGGGCCGCCGTCCTGGCCGGGAATATCCGGGAGGCGCACCGGCTGGCCCACACGCTCAAGAGCACCGCCGCCCTCATAGGCGCCTTCTCCGTGCGCCGCGTCGCCGGAAATCTCGAGACGGTTTTTTCGGGCGTGAAAGACGGGGCGCAGGCCAATGACGGGCCGGGGGGAAAAGCCGCGCCGCTGCTTGAGGAGCTTAAGGCGGCGATGAAAAACCTCCTTGACGAGCTGGGGCCCCGGCGGCCGGCGGACGAAGTGGCGGATTCCCAGGGCGGCGTGCCCGCGCTTTCCGTGGACGCGCTTGTCCTGAAACTGAAGCCCCTTCTCAAATCGGGAAACACCGCGAGCCTGGAACTGATCCCCGACATACGAAAGACTTTCGCTCTGGACATGGAAGCGGCGCTTCTTGTAAAACAAATAGAGGATTTTGATTTTATTGCCGCCTCTGGAACTCTCGCAAAGCTGCGGCGGCTTGAAAAGGAAGGCTGACCATGGAATCGGGCAAGTTCAGTATACTCGTGGTGGACGATGAAAAATCAAACCTTCTTGTACTCAACAAAATTCTTTCGCCGTTCTACGCCGTCTTTACCGCCAAGTCGTGGGAAGAAACCCTGATCCGCGTAGAGGAGGACCCTCCCGATCTTGTTCTCATGGATATTGTCATGCCGGGAATTGACGGCTTTGAGGTGCTGAGGCGGCTCAAGGAAAATCCCGATACGCAGGGCATTCCGGTCATCATCATTACCGGCCTTGACAGCGAGGCGAACGAGGAAAAGGGTTTTCTTCTGGGGGCCGTTGATTACATCACCAAGCCCTTCAAGAATCCCATCGTCCTTGCCAGGGTCAATACCCACATTCAGATTGTGCGCCAGATGCGGATGATAGAAAGGCTCGGTCTTATTGATCCTCTGACCAACATTCCCAACCGCCGCTGTTTTGACGATCATCTGGGCGTGGAATGGCGGCGGGCCGTCCGGGAGAAAAGGCCCCTTTCGTTCATGATGATGGATGTTGACAAATTCAAGAATTACAACGACACCTACGGACATCCCCAGGGCGACGTTCTCCTTAAAACCCTCGCCCTTATTTTTACCGCCTCCGCCCGCCGTCCGGGGGATCTTGCCGCCCGGCTTGGGGGCGAGGAATTCGGGGTTCTTCTTCCCGATACGGTCATGAAATCGGCCCTGGAAATAGCGGAAGAAATACGCGCCAGGGTGGAAGCCGCCCGTATCGCCGTCCCGGACGGAAAGACGGAGACCCGTACCACGATCAGTATAGGGGTGGTCTCTGAAATACCGGAAGTCAATAACATTCCATCGGATTTTATTTCAAAGGCCGACAAACTTCTCTACGCCGCCAAGGAAGGCGGCCGGAACCGTATTTGTTCACAGCCTGACGGAGTTTGACTGGTTCAGCCTCACATTGGACTTGTTTAGTAACCCGGTTGGTTACAAAACAAGTCTTGCGATTTTTACAAAATCGCGTTTTGAAGCGGAATTTGTTCAATAACTGAAGTTATTGAACAACTCTATTATTTGCCGGCGGGTTTAACATCCGCACCCACCCGCGATTTTTCTTTATTAACCTGCCAAAATCCCCTGGTCGGGCAACCCGGATTCGAACCGGGGACCCCAAGTCCCCCAGACTTGTACGCTAACCAACTGCGCTATTGCCCGGCCAGGGGATCTTGCGAAAATGTCCCCTTCGTGACCGTCCTGGCGGATTTCAAAAAATACTGTACCATAAGGGAGCGTATCTGTCAAACGGGAGAAGCCTATGCCTTCACAGGTTCTACACACCCTGTTCGGGGAAGATGTTGTCAACGAGATCTACCGCCGTCTTGGCGGCAGATTCGGCATTGTGGCGGACAAGGCGCTTGAAAAAATAAACCGGGAATACCGGATAGTCTTTACCCTGGGCTGTCAGGGGCCCGACATTTTTTACCACAGCCAGATGACCCGTCCTGTGGCCGTGGAATACGGCGGCCTTCTGCACCGCCGGGGTTACGGTGTTTTTACCGCCAATCTGCTTAAAATGGGGCTGCCCGATCCTCCGCCCGACGAGGAGGACATACGGGCCGGCCGGAGGGAAAAGGGCATCAACGCCCTTGGCGTCTATTCCCTGGGTTTCATGACCCATGCGGTTCTTGACCGCTTCTGCCATCCCTATATCATCTACAAAACCGCGTACCCCCAAACCGGGGTCTGTCAAACGGGTTTGGGGCGTCTTGCCCATCCGTTCTTTGAGCGCATTCTCGATGTCCTGATGCTGAAAAGGCTCCGGGGCGTGGATATTGCTTCCTGGGATCAGGGGACGCTGGCGGATATTTGCGAAAAACCGCCCCTGGGGCTCAAGGAACTCCTTGAACGGGCCCTTGTTTCGGGGTATCCGGAACGGGCGGGAAAAGATACGCGGCTGGCCCAGCGCATCGCCAACGCCTTTTCGGATTCGGCGCGTTTTTTCAGGAGCACCGTTCCGGCGCGGAAAATTTCCCCCTCCCTGCGGCGTGAATTTATTCTGGGTTTTCCCTCCGTACTGCCCGGCGACATTGATTTTCTTAACCTTGCCCATGAGGCATGGCAGTACCCCGCCGGACCCGAACGCGACGATACCCGTTCCTTTCCCGAAATCTATGACGAAGCGGTGGATGCCGCGGCCAAAATCATGCTGCCCTGTATAGTCGCCTACCTCGAAAACGGCATCTTTCCCATCAGGGAAGCCGCCTCGGCCATCGGCAACGGAAGCCTCAGTCTGCAGGACGAGGCGGGAAAACCCTGCGCGCCCGAACGGAGCAGCCCGCTTCCCCTCGACAGGGTTCTTGACTTTATGTAGGTTTACGGGTATAAGTACGGCATGTATGCGTTGATGGAATTTAAGGGCAAACAGTACAAGGCCGAAAAGGGCGCCCTTCTCAAGGTGGACCGGATCGACGCCGAGCCCGGCTCAAGCCTCTCCGTTGATTCCGTTTTGATGGTTTCCCGGACAGAAGGCGGGGCTTCGGATCCCTCCGCGGTTTCCGTAGGCGCTCCCTATGTAGAGGGCGTTTCGGTGTCCGCCACGGTAGAATCCCACGGCAGGGATAAAAAGATCATTGTGTTTAAATACCTGCCCAAGAAGGATTACCGCCGCAAGAAAGGGCACCGGCAGCAGTATTCACTTATCAGGATAGGTGATATAACCGGGGTATAACCGTTGGTAAGCATAGACGCGGTCCTTGACGGGGCGGGGATTCTTGCATCCTGCCGTGTTCACGGCCACGCCGGGGCCGGGAAACGGGGCGGCGACATAGTCTGTGCCGCGGTTTCGGTGCTGCTAAGGGCCGCCTGCAGAACCCTTTCCGGCAGGAAGGGAATTACCGTGCGGGGGGAAGCGCCCGAACGCGGCGTCTTGTGGATTGAGGCGGACTATACCGCGGAAGGAAGGGATTTTCTCTTTGCCGCCGGCGCCTATCTGCTTGAAGGGCTCTCTTCCGTCGCGGAAGAATACCCGAACCATTGTACATTGTCCATTACCGGAGGAGGAAAGTATGGCGCGTAAACGCGGTGGAAGCGGCGCGAAAAACGGACGGGATTCCAATCCCCAGTATCTGGGCGTCAAGGCCTCGGGCGGAAGCGCGGTCAGGGCGGGCGCCGTCATTGTCCGCCAGCGGGGCACCAAAATTCATCCCGGCGCCAATGTGGGCTGCGGCGGCGATTACACCCTCTTTGCCCTCAAGGACGGAACGGTTTCCTTTGGCGTGCGCAAAGGCCGGAAGCTGGCCTCGGTCATACCCGCGGCCGAATGAGCCTCCGCGGAGTTCCGCTCCTCGGCAGTGAACCGGACTTTTGAGTAACCAATGCCGGATTTGAAACCGGCCCGGCTCCCCGAGCGGCGGGTTCCGTCCGGGAAAAAAAACGTTCCCGCCCTTAAATTTTTTCCCCGTTTGTGATAAGATTTTTTCGTGGAGAAATTTGCTGACGAGGCTGTCATAGAAGTATCCTCCGGAAGCGGGGGCAACGGCTGCGTGGCTTTTCACCGGGAGAAATTTGTCCCCAGAGGGGGGCCTTCCGGCGGGGACGGCGGCCGGGGCGGGGACGTGATCTTTACCGTGCGCCGCAACCTCCGTACCCTTTCGCATCTCAGGCGGCGGCGATCCTTCAAGGCGGAGAACGGCAGGGACGGCGAAGGCCGGGGCCGTTACGGCAGGAACGGGGAGGATACGGTGATTCCCCTTCCTCCGGGGACCGTGCTGAAAGATCCCGATACCGGCAGGATCATAAAGGATTTCGGCCGGGGCGGGGACGATTTTTGTTTCCTTAAAGGCGGAAACGGCGGCTGGGGAAACATTCACTTCAAGTCTTCGGTCAACAGGGCCCCCCGCACGGCCCTGCCGGGCAGGGAGGGGGAAACCGTCCGTATCAGGGTGGAGCTTCAGCTTTTGGCCGACGTGGGCCTTGTGGGTTTTCCCAACGCCGGAAAATCAAGCCTCCTTGACCACCTTACCAATGCCCGTCCAAAAATTGCCCCGTATCCCTTCACGACAAAGATCCCCAATCTGGGAGTCCTCTCTTCGGGATATTCCGGCAGGGACGACGGACGGGACATCATCATCGCGGATATTCCTGGCCTTATCGAAGGGGCTTCGCGGGGCGCGGGTCTGGGGATACGTTTTTTGAAGCACATTGCCCGTACTTCCGCCCTTGCGTTCCTTATCGATCTTTCGGACGACCTCTCTCTTGCCGCCTTCGATGTGCTCCTGGGTGAACTTGACGCGTTTTCGCATGAACTTGCCGAAAAACCCCGCATCATACTGGGCACCAAAACCGATACCGAAGGAAGCGCGGAGAGGCTTGTAAAGCTGACGGCCGCGTATCCCGGGGAGCGGATCAGGGGCGTTTCCGTATTTTCGGGGGACGGCATCGACGGGCTTGCCGGGGAACTGTTCGCCCTGGCGGAAAAGGCGGCCCAAGGGTGAGGCTTGCGATACTGGGGGGAAGTTTCAATCCCGTCCATCTGGGGCATCTCTACCTGGCCGAGGCGGCGCTTTCTTTCCTTGATTATGACCGCGTCGTTTTTATTCCCGCCTTTCATTCGCCCTTCAAGCCGGAAGCGTCCGGCGCGGCGGATTTTGCCCCGGACAGGTTCGACATGCTTGCCGCTTCCATCGCCGGATCTCCGGGCTTCGCGCTGGATAACTGCGAGCTTAAACGCGAAGGCGTTTCCTACACCGCCGATACGATCACCGACATTGAAAAACGTTACCGGCCCGAAGGAAAGCCGGGGCTTATACTGGGCGACGATCTTGCCGCCGGTTTACCCACATGGCGCCGTTTTGAGGATATACTTGAGAGTACGGACATCATCATTGCCCGGCGTATCCTTGTGGGGGAGCATTCCTTTCCCTATCCCTTCAAACAGATTGACAACGACGTTATAAACATTTCTTCCGCCCTGGTGCGGGAGCGGATACGGACGGGAAAACTTTGGCGGAGCCTTGTGCCCGAAGGCGCCCGGACGATTATCGAAGACAGGCGGCTTTACGGATACTCAGGAGAGATCCCGGCGGATGAGGCGGGTGAAAACCCCCGCCCCGAAGATTCCCCCCGAACGGCCGGCCGGCCGGAAGAGGCCGTTACAAGGGATCGTGTCGTCAAGGTGGAAAATGCCGCGCGCGAAAGCCTTTCCGCGGGCCGCTTTCTCCATTCCCGCAATACCGCCCTTCTTGCCTGGGATCTCTGCCGCCGTTTCGGTCTTTGTCCCCAGGCGGGTTATCTTGCCGGCATGGCCCACGATCTTGGAAAGCCCCTTTCCGAGGAGCGGCTTCTGGAGCTGGCTTCAGGCGACGGGGAAGGCATTTCCCCCCTGGAGCGGAAAAAGCCGTCTCTGCTTCACGGCAGGGCCGCGGCTGTCTTGCTAAGGGAACGTTTTGGCATTCATAATGACGATGTTATCGAGGCGGTGGCCTTTCATACGGAAGGCCGCGACGGCATGGGTCCCCTGGCAAAGGCGGTGTACATAGCCGACAAGATCGAGGTTTCCCGTGACGCCGATCCCCTCCTTCGGGATATGGCCTCCGGCCGGGGGCGGGCGGGGAACGGGGATTCGCTTGACGGCATCTTCGCCATGGTCTTGGGCAGTACCGTTGATTTTCTCAGGTCCCGGAAGCTGGATGTTTCCGAAGCGACCGTACGCCTCCTTGACGCGGTACGAAAGAGGAATAACCGTTGAGAAGAAACAAGGCGGACGCCAGCGTCTTCATCCTTCTTGTCATCATACTCATCCTGGCCGCCGGAGCGGCCTTTGCCGTGTATACGCTTCGTTCCGATCCGCTGGGAGAGACCTTTGCTTCGGACCGGGTCATCAACACCCTTTTCGTGATTGAAAAGGACCAGAAGCCCCTCTGTTCCTTTGTGCTGATGTTTTACCCCGCGACAGGGCGCGCGGCGATCTTCGACGTGCCCGGCGATCTCGGGCTTATTATACGGCGCGTGGATCGCGTGGACCGCATCGACACGGCCTATGACCCCAAAAACATGGATCTTTTCAGGGAAGAAATTGAAGGACTTTTGGGGATGGAGATAGGCTATTCCTTTATCATTACCACGGAAAATCTTGGCAGGGTGGTGGATCTTGTCGAAGGGGTGGAGATCCTGATCCCCTCGCCTGTGGAGCGGTTCGGCGGCGATCCTGTTCTTTTTCCCTCCGGGAAGATAACTCTGGACGGCGACAAGGCCCGGACCTACATCACCTACGAACTTTCCGGGGAAGACCGCGAAATGGTGGTTTTCCGCCGGCAGCGTTTTTTTCTGGGGTTTTTGAAACGCCTGGGCGAGATGAACAGGGCCCTTAAAAACCCCGGCGCCGCCCGGCTGTTCAGGGATTCTTTTACCGCCTCCATGAACCGGCGGACCAGGGCGCGGCTCTTTGACGAATTTTCCGCCATAGATACGGACAGAACCGGCGTGCAGTCCATAGGGGGAGATTTCCGGGAAGTTTCGGGCCAGGTTCTGCTTTTGCCCCGTTACAACGGCAGCCTTATCAAGGAGATTGTCCGCCAGTCCCTGGGAACCCTTACAAGGCGGGTGGAAGGCTCCCTGTCCGAGCGTATCTTTACCGTGGAGGTGCTGAACGGTACGGCCGAAAACGGCCTTGCCGGAAGAACCGCGGAACTGCTGCGGGGTTTTGGCTATGATGTTGTCTCCATAGGCAACGCCGAAAGAACCGATTACGATGTTACCGAAATAATAGACAGAACAGGCAACGCCGACCTGGTGAAGATTTTCGGCGGCGTGCTGCGCTGTACGAACATACGTTATGAATCGCCGGTTTCCGACATTCCCGAAAGCCCGGAAGGACTTTCCCCGCAGAATTTCGAGTACCGGTCCGATTTTACGCTTATCATTGGAAGGGATTTTAATGGAAGATATGTCACGGGAGGATAGGGAAACGGCCCTGGCTCTGGGAAAACTGCTTGCCGAACACCGGTGCGCCGACGTAACCGTGCTGGATCTGAGCCGTCTTGACGCCTGGACGGATTTTTTTGTCATAGCGACGGTCTCAAGCGGCGCCCACCTTTCGGGGCTTGAACGGCACATCAGGGATTTTTCCCGTGAACGGGCGCTGGAAATACTGAGGCGCTCCCGGAGAACCCGCCTGGAAGACGACGAATGGTGCCTTGTCGACATGGGCGCCCTCGTGGTGCACCTCATGAGCCGCAAGGCCCGCTCCTTCTATGAGCTGGAACGGCTGTGGAGCGCCGCGGAGGTGCTTTTCAGGGAAGCCTAGGTAACGCTGATTAACTTGTGGCTAATCAGCGTGACCCAGGGATGCGCCGATTTATTCGCATTCGAATAAATCAGTGCTTCCCTGGGGATTCGCCGATTCATGTGAACACGAACAAATCGGCGCCGCCTTTATTTCCTTTCCGCCGCGCCGGAAATTTTACGTGAGTTTTTTTGACCGGTTGTATACGGTGTAGACCGCGCTATTCGTCAAAATCGTTGTAATCTACATCCTCTTCGTAATCATAGTCCTCTTCTTCGTCTTCGTAATCATCGTCGTCATCGTCAAAATCGTCATCTTCGAAATCGTCTTCGAAGTCATCTTCCATATCGTCGAAGTTGTCCTCTTCGTCAATATCTTCATCCTCATCATCGTCACCAAAGAAAAGAATGGGGAAAGGAAGATTATCCGCGCCCGTGTACTGCACAGCGTCCTGAGTCTGCAGGACGGGAGTTACGAGCGTATTCGTGGACTGGTCAGGCGCCATAGTATTCTCCGTTCTTGGATGTATTTACCTTGAACATAAGGGAGAGTTTAAGAGTCTGTCAACTAGTTTTTTATAATATCTTTACAAAACCGGTTTTTTTATTATAATAGGAGGACGGCATGCCAGGTTTAACAGTGGAGGCTCCCGCCAAGATCAACCTGTACCTTCGTATCGGGGAAAGGCGGGCGGACGGGTATCACGGGATAGAAAGCCTTTTTGTGCCGCTTGCCTTTGGGGATACCCTCAGGGTAGGCTTGCTGGACGGCGAAGGTCCTCCGCGTGTACGGATGGAGGGATCTCCCGCCGTCCGCGGTCTTCCGCCGGGCGACAATATTCTGTACGCGGCTTTTTCCCTGTTCAGGGAAAAAACGGGGTTTTGCCGCCGGCTTGATATAGAAGTAACCAAGCGTATACCCATGGGCGGGGGCCTTGGAGGCGGTTCTTCCGACGCGGCGGCCCTGCTTGCGGCCCTTGATCGTCTTTCCGGCGCCGGTCTTCCGGGGAAAGACCTCCGTACAATGGCGGAAAAACTGGGAAGCGATGTTCCTTTTTTCCTTTTGGGCGGCGCCGCGCTGGCCGGCGGCAGGGGAGAGTGCCTCGCGCCGGTTGATTTTCCCGCCGGAATGCCCCTGGTGCTGGTAAATCCCGGTTTTGCCAGCGATACCGCCGCCGCTTACCGTCGTCTGGACCGCCTGCGGCCGGAAGCGCCCCGGAAGGGATCTTTCCAGGCCGCCGGGGAAACGGAAAGCGACGGTGATTTTGCCGGCCGGGCCGCCTGTCTTGAATCCCGGATTGCCGGGAAGATGCGGGACTGGCCGCGCGGAAACGATTTTCTCCCTGTTTTCCGGGACGACGGGGAGAACGGTGACGGGGCGGTTTATACGGAGATCCTTTCCGCCCTTGACGGGGCCGGGGCGGATTTTTCCGGTTTATCCGGTTCAGGTTCCACCTGTTTCGGAATTTTTACCGATGGAGGAAGAGCGGAAACAGCGGCTGACATGTTATCGAAAGGGTGGCCTTTCGTTCGGTTAACATTTTCCTTGCGCGCGGGTTCAAGACGGTAGTACAATCAATATAGGATGATTTGTTCCGTTTAAAAGGAGACGCGCCATGGAGATAACTGACATTAGGGTCCGGAAAGTGGCCGGGGAAGGCAAACTAAGGGCGTACGTTACGGTTACGTTTGACGATTGCTTTGTGGTGCACAATGTGAAAATCATTGAAGGAAAAAGCGGTGTTTTTATTGCCATGCCAAGCCGCAAGACCAGGGCAGGGGAATACAAGGATGTGGCCCATCCCATACAGCCGGAATTCAGGGCCGAGTTGCAGAACCGTATTCTGGAGCAGTACAATAACGGCGGCGGGCCGGACGACCCTTCGGTGGAAATATAGGGTCAATTGAACCGGTTCCAAAATCCGGTATTGTGGAACTGTCTTGATTTCAAAACTGAAGTTTTGAAAGAACCTCCGTTGAAACCCTTTGCCGCGGCGGGCCCGTTCGCCGATCCGGCCGGTTTCGGGAGCGGATATGAATTTTTTTGGGACGTAGGCAAGTGGTAAGCCACCGGGTTTTGGCTCCGGCATGCACAGGTTCGACCCCTGTCGTCCCAGTAAGTCGGAATGACAGGGCGGGATTTGACCGGCCCGAATAAGTGAACAGGGGTATATCAATGAGTCAGGTAGTATTGCAGGCGAAAAACCGGCAGGGCAGAGGATCGGCCGATGCCCGCAGGATCAGGCGCACGGGCCGTATTCCGGCGGTTCTGTACGGACGGACGGGCGCGCCCCTGTCCATAGATCTTGACGGACGGGAATTTCTTAACGGCGTCAAGCATGTTTCCGAAAGTACCATTGTCAAGGTAGATGTGGAAGGAAAATCCTACGACGCCTTTGTCAAGGATACCCAGCGGAACATAGTCAACGGAAGCATTCTTCACGTTGATTTTTATGAAGTGGAAAGCGGCCGTCTTCTGCGGGCCAGAGTCTCCGTCCATATACACGGGACCCCCGCCGGGGTGCGCGAAGGGGGAATTCTGGAATCTCCCCTTCACGAGATTGAGGTGGAATGTTTCCCCAAAGATCTTCCCGAACGCGTCGATGTGGATATTTCTTCCCTCAAGGTGAACCAGTCCCTGCATGTACGGGATATAGTTCTGGGTGAAGGGGTAAAACTTATTTCGGGCGCCGATCAGGTAGTTGCCCTGGTAAAATACGCCAAAGCCGAAGCCGCGAAGGAAGAAGACACGGCAGCCCCTGCCGCCGCCGCGCCGGGCGCCCCTGGTGCGGCCGCCGCGCCGGGAGCCCCCGCGCCGGGCGCCGCTCTGGCTTCGTCCGAGAAAAAGTAAATTTTCGGGAGTCCTGTTCGCGTGAACGGGGACCTGTCCCCGGACGATACTGTTTCCCGTTTTGAAAAGACCGTTCTGGCCCCGCTGGCTGTTTTTCCGCCGGGCGCGGTGCTGCTTCTCGCGGTTTCAGGCGGCGCCGATTCCACGGCTATGCTCTGCGCTCTGGTCGCGGCGTATCCTTCCGCTTTCAGCCTCCGCTGTGTTCATGTGGAGCACGGTATCCGCCCTCCACCGGAAAGCCGGGGAGACGCGGCGGCGGTAACCAGGCTTTGCGGGGAGCTGGGCGTGCCCTGCCGCGTCGTCACGGTGCCACAGGGCAGGATAGCCGGTATGGCGCACAAGCGGGGAACGGGTCTTGAGGCCGCCGCCCGTTTTTACCGCCGCCGCATTCTCAAAAGGGAGGCCCGCCGGGCGGGCGCGGCGGCCATACTTACCGCCCATACACGGGGCGATCTTCTTGAAACAATCCTGATGCGCTTTCTCAGGGGATCGGGACCCAGGGGGCTTGCCGCCATGCCCCAAAAAACGGCGGACGCCGTTCCCTTTGTACGGCCCCTTCTTTCCCTTGAGCGTTCCGATGTTGAAACCTACCTCGCCCTGCGGAATATTCCGTTCAGAACGGACGCTACCAACAGGGACGGCCGCTTTCTCCGCAACAGGATACGAAACCGCCTTGTTCCCCTTCTGGACGATCTGTTCCCCCATTGGGAAAAGGGAACGCTGGCTCTGGGGGCGACGCAGTCCCTCGCCGCGTCTTTTATTGAGGAAGAAGCGGGAAGGCGCGTAATCTGGGAAAAAACAGACGGCGGTCTCAGGACGGCGGAGCTTCCCTTTTTCGCGGAACATCCCGTAATCCGTGAAGAGGCCCTGTTTCAGGGCATGGACATGCTTGCCGGGCATGAAAACGCCCTTTCCGCGCGGCGTCTTTGCGTAAGGCGTTTTTGCGCGGGCGGAACGGCGGCGGATCTGGGGAAGAACATCCGGGCCGGGAGGGAACGGGGGTTTGTCGTTCTTTCCCTTGCCGGGACGGAGGAGACGGGATTTTCACTGTTGATTAAAGAGCCGGGGTTATATACTCTAAAGAAGGCGTTTTTGCCCGTGTCCCCTGTTCTTGAGGTAGGATTACCGGAAGAGACCGCGGGGAAGGACGGAAATGTGTTTTTTGTCCGCCTTCCCTTTGTGCTCCGGAACGCCTGGCCCGGCGATTTCCCGCTACGGGGGGGAAAGAGACGCCGTCCGGGCGGGGTAAACGCGCGTGTTTTGTGCGCCGCCGATGTACGCGGAAACGCGGCCTTTATGGGGGAAGGGGTCTTCTTCGCCAGAGAGGCGGAGCCGGGCGATGTTCGCGTGCTGGTACGGACGGGTGTCGTAAATGAATCATCCTGAAAGGGGTATACATGTTTTCTGATCAGAACAAAACGCCGCGTCCGTCACCACGCCCCGGCGCGCCGGGGCGGCCAAACCGCTTTGCCCTGATTTTTTTTGTCGCCATGGCGGGCCTTTTCGCGTTCTATTTTTTCAGGGGAAATACCCCGTCTGTTCGTGAAATACGGTATTCGGATTTTACCAATTACCTGGATCAGGGGCTTGTTGAATCGGTCACGATACACGAAAACAGCGTGGTGGACATTTTTTTGAGAAGCGCCGCCGGCCAGGATTCGGCCCCGCGCAGGACCCTCATTCCCTATCAGGATCCGGGCCTTCTTGATCTTCTCAAGCAAAAAGGCGTTCACGTTTCAGGGGCCCCCGCCGGCGTAAATCCCTGGCGCGTCCTCGTCGAGATGCTTCCCTGGATACTGGGCATTGGTTTTATCTGGTTTATGTTCAGGAACATGCAGGGGTCGGGAAACAAGGCGTTTCAGTTCGGCAAGAGCCGGGCAAAGCGGTATCAGGACGAGGGAAAGAAGGTTGTTTTTGCCGACGTGGCCGGTCAGAAGGACGCCAAGTATGAACTGGAAGAGGTGGTCGCCTTTCTTAAAAATCCCCAGAAGTTTACCAAAATGGGAGCGCGTATACCCAAGGGTGTACTGCTTGTGGGCATGCCCGGTACGGGAAAGACCCTTATGGCGCGGGCCGTGGCCGGAGAAGCCGGCGTGGCGTATTTTCACATGTCGGGTTCCGATTTTGTCGAGATGTTTGTCGGGGTCGGCGCGAGCAGGGTCCGCGATCTTTTTGAACAGGGAAGGCGCAGCGCCCCCTGCATCATTTTTATTGATGAACTTGACGCCGTAGGCCGGACACGGGGCGCGGGCTACGGCGGCGGCCATGACGAGCGGGAACAGACGTTGAACCAGCTTCTTGTGGAAATGGACGGTTTTGATTCCAAAGACGGGGTGATAATTCTGGCCGCCACCAACAGGCCCGACGTGCTTGATCCTGCCCTGCTCCGTCCCGGCCGTTTTGACCGCCAGGTGATGGTGGCGATGCCGGACATAAAGGAACGCGAGGATATTCTTAAAATACACGCCGCCAAAATTCCCCTGGGGAAGGATATCGATCTTTCCCGCATAGCGCGGGCGACGCCGGGGATGAGCGGGGCGGATATTGCCAACCTTGTGAACGAGGCGGCCCTGTTCGCCGCCCGAGGGGACAAGACCGAGGTGCGGATGCCCGATTTTGAGGAAGCCAGGGACAAAATACTCATGGGAGTGGCAAGGACGACGCTGGTGATCTCCGAAAAGGAACGGCGCATGACCGCCGTGCACGAGGCGGGTCACGCCCTGCTTCATTACTTCCTCAAAAACGCCGATCCCCTTCACAAGGTAACTATTGTTCCCCACGG
>JAIRXH010000042.1 GCA_031268385.1 Treponema sp.
AGTGAACGCAAAGGTGCCAGGCACCAAATTTTTGGATAAATATTTATCCTGAAAAAGAGTGCCAGGCACCGTTTTAGGGCGGGCCGTTTGGCCCGCCCTTCGCGGCAGTTCCGAATACATTCAGAAAACGGTGTCAGTCACCTTTGCGTTCCTCTGTGTTTACACAGGGGCTAAAATGGTGACCGACACCGTTTTTCTACAGACTTTCGATCTGACGACACAAACCGGTTTAACGGGCAATTCTTTTGTTCGTGAGGTCAGTGGTTAAAATGAGAATTGCGATCTTGGAATCACTTTTTCTTTAAATTCCGGCAAAATTATGTTATATTAGTAAATATTCGCTAATGATGTATCTGTATTATTGGCAGATTTTATCTAACCTGGTGCCAAGATTTGGCATACATAAAAAATTCCTGATATGAGGAGAGGAACAATGAAAGAACTCAAAGGATCTAAGACGGAGGCAAATCTTCAAACCGCTTTTGCCGGAGAATCAATGGCCCGAAACAAATATACCTATTATGCATCCAAAGCTGAAAAGGACGGCTATTGCCAAATTGCCGCCCTATTCCGGGAGACCGCGGACAACGAGAAAGAACACGCCAAACTTTGGTTCAAGGCACTTCACGAAGACAATATTCCTGATACACCGGCCAACTTAAAGGATGCGGCGGCGGGGGAAAACTACGAATGGACCGATATGTACGCCGGGTTTGCGAAAACCGCAGAGGAAGAAGGCTTTACCGAGCTTGCCGCCCAATTCAAGAGGGTAGGAGAAATCGAAAAACACCATGAAGAACGCTACCTCAAGCTGCTTGCCAATATCGAAAACGGTATGGTCTTCACCAGGGCCGGGGATGCCATCTGGCAGTGTGCCAACTGCGGTCATCTCCTCATTGGCAAGAAGGCCCCGGAAATCTGCCCGGTCTGTAAGCATCCCAAGGCCTATTTCCAGATCAAGGCTGAAAATTATTAAGCCGTGCGTAAGGTGAGTTACTTAAGACGGAGATAACATAACAATTGAGCCGGTTTCGGCAATTATGAAACCGGTTTAATTGCCCGTAAAGCAGTTTGCCCCTGGCGGATATACCTTGTCAATTCTGAAATACGCTACTACAATATTGTTATGCAAACCCTGCAAATCCGTGACCCTCAAATCGTCCGGCAGATCGAGCGGATAAGCGAACATTACCGGAGCAATATCGCCAACCGTTTCATCCGCCCGGTTCTCCTCCAGCTTCCCTTTGAAAAGCAGAGTTGGGATCTTATCGAGTTACTTACCGAAAAAGTAGGCCAATTCCGTTACCAGGGATACCTTTTGGATGAACTCTACCGGGAAATTGCGGCGGCCGCTCATTTTGTCGCTCTGGTCCGCCGGGAAATTGTCCCCTCCCTGAAAAAACGTATAGAAAAAATCGGAACCGTCGCGTCCGATAAGGTTTTACAGGACATGGCGGTCAATGCCTTTGCAAGCAACCTTCGTTTGTTCGCGGATTTAGTTTATGAACTTTATGTCGGTCTGGTAGAATTGGATAAGAAAAACTCCCATGGCTTTCAGCCTCTTTATGCCAAAATGGTCGAACTTCAGAATATAGGCGCCCTTCTGGTGGAAGAATGAACTACCCCCTGCAAGCGCGAACCAAAGGTTCGGCGAACCTTTGGTTCGATGGGTATTAAACCAACGCCTTCAAATGAACGTCCTTCTTACCTTCTGTTTTTCAGGTCTTCGGCCGCCTGATAAATGATCTCGTAAACCCGGGGAATTTTGTCCTCGTCCAGGGCGGCAAAGGCCACCCGTAAGTATTTCTCTTCCAGCACAACAGTTCCTATGCCGTGGCGGGTCAGCAATTCCCGGCGCAGGGTTTCGGCGTTGATCCCGTTACAGAGGAAACTCATGAAGTAACCCGAATTGAACGGCAGAGGCTCAAGGACAGGATGTTCGCCCTTTTCTTCGATAAACCGCTTAACCGTGCGGTAACGGCTGCGGAGCATCCGGTAATACCCTTCTTTTTCTCCCGCAGTCCGGGGGTCCTCCAGGGTCTTTAGCATGAGGTACTGGGCCGGAGTATTGGCGCAAGATACGGAAGAACGGATTGCCCCCATATACTTTTTGATGACGGCGTCTATCCCTTCGCCGTCCAACCCCAGGGAGCCGAAACTTACGAACGCCATTCTGAATCCCCAGGCATAATCTTCCTTTGTAGGGCCGTCTATTTTCACCGCAAGCACCCGTTCATGCAGCGAGGCAAGGCGCACGAAAAGGGATTCCCCCCCGGCGTCCTCCTCGTAAAAAAGGCCGAAATACGCGTCGTCGCAGAGGACCAGTACATCCGCCCCTCCTTCGGCGATTTCCCGAATCAAAGCGGCAAGGGCGTCTCCTTCGGCCCGGGAAGGGGAATATCCCGAAGGGTTATTGGGGAAGTTGAAAATAATACGCACTACGCCGGTTTTCGCCTCTTCCCTCAGGGCCGCGCCTATGGCCTCCAGGTTCAGCCCCGGACCATTGCCAAAGAAGGGGATTTCCGTTAATTCCCCTCCCCGGCGTTCCCGGAATATAAGACCATAGTTGTCCCAGCAGGGACCGCCCGAGAACATCCGCTGTCCCTCGTCCAGGAACAAGTCCGCCGTATAGGATATTCCGGCGGTAAGTCCCGGAACCACCACAGGCAGGGAAAAATGTTTAGGGTCCAGGGACGGGTTTTTTCTCAGCATTTGGTCTTTCCATGCCTGACGCACCGATTCCACCCCGGCGGTAGGGGCATACGCTACGGTTTCGTCCGGTTTGAGACAGGGCAAATTGTCGGAAATGGACGACATAATCAGAGGTTTGCCGCCTCTGTAGGCTATGCCTATTGTAGCATTGGCGGTATGGGCCGCCTGTTTCGCCTCCGCGGATTGGGCAATGATTCCCTTGGGAAAATAAATGCGCCGGCCTAACCCGGATAAAAGCCGCCCGGCAATGGTTCCGTCTAAACGGATATTGAGTTCATCGGCAAGTACATGCATAAGTATAGGTATCTACCTTGAAAAGGCAGCGCGTGTCAATAAGGTAATCCGCGAAATTTCAGATAATTCCCCTTATTTGTCCCTCGAATCTCACGCTGTCCCCCGGATAGTCCCGCCTCCAATCACTATATCGCCATCGTAGAATACCACCGCCTGGCCGGGGGTAACGGCCCGCTGAGGTTTGTCGAAGTCGACACGGATACTGCCGTATCCGGTTTGTTCAACCACCCCGTCCTGTTCCGCCTGAAGGTACCGGGTCTTTACCTTCACTCTGAGGGGCTTCTCCAGTTCCGCGCAGGCAATGAGGTTTATCCGGTCCGCGGTGAGGGATTTGGTGTAAAGGGATTCGTCAGGGCCCAGGGTAACGACGTTGTCCTCAATTGATTTACCGAGTACATAGAGCGCCTTCCCCGCGGCTACCCCCAGGCCCCGGCGCTGGCCTATGGTATAGCGGACAAGCCCCCTGTGCCGTCCCAGGACAACGCCCTTACTGTCGATGATGTCCCCTTCCGGGAAACGCTTCCCCGTATACCGTTCAATAAAACTGCCGTAATCCCCATCGGGAACAAAGCAAATATCCTGGCTGTCGTGTTTTTCCGCGTTAATAAAACCCCGCCCCGAGGCTATGGCCCGGGCCTCCTGTTTGGTAAGGCCGCCCAGGGGGAACTTGCAGCAGGCGAGCTGTTCCTGGGTGGTGGCGTAGAGTACATAGCTCTGATCTTTCCCGGAATCCGCCGCTTTTTTAAGAAGGAACCTGCCGCTGCCCGCGTCTTTTTCTACCTGGGCGTAATGGCCCGTAACGATAGTATCAAAGCCGAGCTGCTTTGCCCGCCAAAGGAGGCGTTCAAATTTGATGTACCGGTTACAATCTATGCAGGGGTTAGGGGTCGCCCCTTCCTCGTAGGTTTCGATAAAACGGCGTATCACCTGGTCCCGGAAATCATCGGCAAAGTTGAGCACATAATGAGGCATCCCCAACCGGTGGGCCACATTCCTCGCGTCGTTCACATCGGCCAGGGAACAGCAGCTTTTGTGAGTAAAAGCCGCCGCTTGGGAAGAACAGGAACAGTTTTCTTTTCCGTTTATGTCATCACTGTCGAAAAGTTTTAGCGTAACGCCTATACACTCATACCCCTGTTCCAGCATGAGCCACGCGGCAACGGAACTGTCAACCCCGCCGCTCATGGCGATAACCGCCTTCCCCTTTGAGCCGCTCAAGTTACTGATATTTCTCCATAAAAGCGTTGACGCCGGCCTCGCAGGAACGCATGGCAAGGATGGTTTTTTCGATCAAGGCATCAAGTTCCCAGCCCAGCATAACGGCGCCCTTTTCGATGACTTCTCTGGAACAGCCCGCGGCAAAGTTGAGGGTCCTGAACTTCTTTTTTACCGATTTCACTTCCATATCCTGGACGCTTTTTGAGGGCCGTATGATGGCGACTGCCCAGATGAGGCCCGTAAGTTCATCCGAAGCGTAGAGGACTTTTTCCATCGTGTGTTCCGGTTTAATGTCATTGGTAAGTTCGTAGCCGTGGCTGCATACGGCATGGATGAGGTCTTCCCCGGCGCCGCCTGCCCGCAAAAGTTCCGGCGCTTTGAGGCAGTGCTCATTGGGAAATTCCTCAAAATCAATATCGTGGAGGAGTCCCGCATTGCCCCAGAATTCTTCTTCGCCGCCGTAACCTAATTCCCGGGCATACCATTTCATAACTCCCTCAACCGTTAAGGCGTGCTGCAAATGAAAGGGGTCCTTATTGTACTTGTTCAGGAGTTCCCAGGCCGCCGCCCGGGAAAGTATCATGTTATCCATATTTTGATTCTATCAAAAATAGAAATTCAGGGCAATGAGTTAGGCGGAAGCGGGAATTCCAAATTTAACCACGAGCTATCCGTTATATGGATAGCGCCTCACTTCGAACCTTCAGTTCGTTAACCTTCGATTCGCAAACACGGACAAGAATGAGGCGCCCGGGAATCTTGAAACCGGTTTTCCGGCGCGTTATCGCCTGGTCCAGTTACCCAGGCTTTCGCCTGAAACGGCAGGAAATGGGCCTGTGGTACTGATGTTGTCGTCTTTGTCCAGGGTAACATCGCGGTAGTAAAAGGGAATGCTGCTGCCGTCAATATAGCGAACCGCATGACCCCAGGCATCGCCCTGGCTGGTGATGTTTTTGAGGGGATTGCCCTCCTTGTCGCTGCCGGTTTCCTCGGAGCCGTAAATGATCCCGCCGGTTTTGGCAAAACTGCCGCCGGTATAGACATACACGCCGCCGCCGCCATAGGAGGAGGAGGAGACATTGCCGGAGATAATCCCGCCACTCATGTCAAAATTGCCGCCGCTGATAAACACGCCGCCGCCGTAGGAGGGGGCTGTATTACCGGAAATGGTCCCGCCGTCCATAGTAAAGCTGCCGCCGCAGACATTCACACCGCCGCCGTAGGAGTAAGAGCTATTACCGGAAATGGTCCCGCCGCTCATAGTAAAGTTGCCGCCGTCAACAACCACGCCGCTGCCTTTATTGCCGGAAATGGTCCCGCCGCTCATGTCAAAACTGCCGCCGTAAACAACCACGCCGCCGCTGGTATTGCCGAAAATGGTCCCGCCGTTCATATCAAAGCTGCCGCCGTGGACAACCACGCCGCTGCCGCTGCCGGCGTTATCGATATTCCTGGTTATCGCCGCCCCGTCTTGCATGATCAGAGCCGCAGACGAACCATCTACACGGACTCCCCCGCTGTAATAGGAGGGGCTGAGAGTGATGTTGTTGCCCAGAACCAGCGTCCCGTCTTCGATCCAAAACAGCCAAGCATCGCCATAGGATCGTATTTTCGCCGGGGTCTTACCCACCAGAGTAATGACGGCGTTTGTCGTCTTGATGTTGGCCGTGCTTACGACATCCATGGAGTAGGGTCCGTCCAGTACAATGGTATAATACGTGTCGATGAGAAGGTTGGTTTGCTTCCCGATGTAGGATAGGGCTTTTGCGATGATATTGCCGCCGAATTCGGAAGAAAGATTGACAGGCTGCGAATCGGCGGTCAATGCGTCCGCAGCGCTCTCATACAAGCCCTCCGCCACGGAATCAATACCACCGCCGGGGGTAGTATCACATGCGGCAAAGGAGATATGGCTATCGTAGGTTAACGGAGAATGAAAAACCGGGGACCGGAAACCGATGTCCGGCATAACGCCGGTAAGCCGGTCCGTGCCAGGCGCCTTCTTCATGGTTTTACTCTTTCGGCGTTTCGGCGGCTTCCGGTTATGCGAAACAGCCGTTGTTTTGGATTTTCCGGGCCGATAGTACCGTTATCGCACCCGATAACCACGGTTCCTATTGCCTGCGCCGGGACGGCAATGCCAACAAGACACTTCTTCATACACTATCTCCTCTGCATGTACATCCGCCGAAATATAAAAAAGCCGGCGTACCCGCGTAAAACGAGTACCCGGCAGTTTGTTGAGCGTGTGGAAAATAGGTAAAAAGGTTATAAAAGCATAGTATTTGAGAGAGAGAGAGAGAGTTCGAGAAAATTAGGGAAAACCCCTATACCGGGTAATTCCTGAATGTGTTATTTCCTTATCCTGTATGGAATTAGCGTTGCTAGCCCGGTGTGATTTTATCTTATGGAATTCGGGTGTAAGCGGGAATGTCTGCAATATCCCGAAAAGCAGGGGTTATGAGGATAAGGAATGATTTTTCGCTGTATATGCGGAAGACGGTTTCAGGCAAGGCGGTGTTTTACTACCAGTGTTACGACGGGAAGGGGCGGCGGCTGTGCGGCCATTCTACCGGGGAAACGACCAGGACGGGGGCAATGAAGAAATGTATCGCCCTGATCCGAGAGGGGAAACTCCTGCCGGAAAAACAGATAAGGGTTCCTACCTTTGAGGAATTCGCAAGGGATTTTTGGGATTGGGAAAAAAGCGTTTATCTCAAGAGCCGGAGGGGACGGCGGGATATTACACAGACCTATGCGGCCAAGAATAAAAATTTTTGTGATAATCAAATTCTGCCGTTCTTTGGCACGATGCTGATTGACCAGATTTCCGAACATGATATTGACAGTTGGCTTCTCGGGTTTACCGAGCGGGAACGGAGCCGGGCAAACAAGTTAAAAGCCGGAACGGAGGGGGAGAAAAAAGGCTACAGCCCGGTTTATGCCAATAA
>JAIRXH010000055.1 GCA_031268385.1 Treponema sp.
AACCCGGTTGGTTACTAAACAAGTCTTGCGATTTTTCAGGCTAAAGCCAGGCTTTAGCCTTACAAAATCGCGTTTTGAAGCGGAATTTGTTCAATAACTGAAGTTATTGAACAACTCTATTCCGTTTTCTTTGGGGAAATGTTTTATGTTTCCTGTTACCAAATATTCCGCTTCTCCGGATTTAAAAATTTCATAAAATTTTTTGTCCGTATCATCAATAAAATTAATATTTGAATATTCGGAATTTATATATTCTCCATCATTCCTGAAATAATCTATCACGTCATGTATTATTTCTTTGTTAAATCCAAAATCCTTGCGTGACAAAACATCAATGTATTCAAAGATAATTCTATTATCATATAATATCTTTATCCTGCCATTTAATATCAGCGCCACTATTTTACCGGGTATCCCGTTGGAATTTATCAAGGCGGATACTATGACATTCGTATCAAGAACAATTTTCATAATTTTTTATCTTTTCTGACACCAGAAATTATCGCGTTAATTTCTTCAAGCGTCATTTTATCATTACCCAAACCAAGAGAAATTTCCTGCATTTTTTTTACCGCATTAATTGCCTTCGCCCTTCTGACGGCGGAAACAGTATCTTCCAATGTTTCATCGCTCAAAGGAGTTAATAATGCTATTGGCCTTCCATTATTCGTCACAATCATTTCCCGTTCAGCCGGCAATTTCTTCCAAATACTGGCCGAAGCCGTCCTAAAATCCCTGACAGATATAAATTTCACAACATACCTCTATATTCATAATACAACATTGTCATATAATTGTCAACATATTCTACGGCGCTTTTTTGAAAAATACCGTTTTCCAGGCATTGCACATAAGGTTCCGGTTGTTTACGAAATTTTGCCAGCCCGGATAAGGGCCTTGCGCAGTAAAGACCAAGGCTGGTAAAACGTAGCCCGAAGGCACTTTAGCGGGCGAAATGTAAACAATCCTGTTATGCGCCGTTTGCCCGTACTCAATTATTTTTTTATTTGAGGCTGTTCCAAAACCAACCGGGTTTTGGAACAAGTCCATTTATCTGTTTCAAGGAAATCTGTCCACAATGTGTCTACATTATGGACAGACTCTATCTATTGGTTCTTATTATTTTTTGATATAATTGTTCTTCTTTTATTGATTTGTTCCATTGATCTTCCAAATAAATATAATTATTTAAATTTTCTTTATTTTCAAAATATCCTGTCAACATTAACACCAATCCACCCCAAAGTTTAAAAGCATTAAATGAATCTATTTTATCTTGAATGGTAAAATTTGTTTCGTTGTCAATGCTTGAGAACAAGTTTTTGTTGACAGTATTATATGAAGAATTATTCAAAAAACAAATCCTGCTATTATTAACTACAAATGGATCAAAATTTAAAAAATTTAGCGATAAATGTTCTGTATTATTATTGAATAACTGCCATCCGAAAAACAAATTTTTCATTTCAGCATATTTTTCTTCGGCTGTATTTTCATTTTCATCGGCAAATCCATAAATAGTTACTGTTGATATTAACAAAATTATCATAATAATTTTCATAAAACTTCCCTACTTTAGCATATTGCACAAAAATTTATTTGTCAACTGTTTTTTCATAAATCTTCCAGGAATTTTAAGACAATTTCACATAACAGAGAAATACACGCTATCCGCACAATGTCCCAGGATGAAAGGGCGGGTATGTCCCCGAAGGAAGAAATAGAATACCTCGACAACCAGGCAAAGGCCTTTCTTGCCCGGCCTGGACTTCCTCAAGCGGCTTGTCAACCTGTCCGGGAAGGGGGGCTGATTTTCCTTCACCTGCCGTAGGCGAAACGCAGGCACGACAGGCCAATCAGCGTGTAATTCCTTATGGTACAAGAAATTACAAAATCATGGGCGATACTGGATTTGAACCAGTGACTTCTACCGTGTGAAGGTAGCACTCTCCCGCTGAGTTAATCGCCCGTAAAACAACTTCATCCATCCACTTTTCCATAATAACCTGTCTGATGGAATGAAGTCAATCGCCCTGGGGCTGTCCAGGAAGTTGGTGCGCAAACTGCGTTTGCGACTTCCCGGACAGCCCCAATTTCAAAGGCAAGATCTCAAATCCAGAAAGAGACCCGAAACATCTGCGTAACATGAATCAGCGCTTCATTGGGGGGAGGCGGGCAGATCGTCGTCCGAACCGGACAGGCGGTAACCCGGAGGCGAGAGTGTTTCCCAGTCGGAAGGTTCCAAAACATCCCTGTCTACGGGAAGGAAGAAGTAGTATTCATAATCACGGACCGGATACAGGCTGTTCCTGACGTTGAGATACGCCGGGTTGACGCCGGGACCGTACAGGCCGGGAAGGGGAAGCAGGCGGATCATGGTTTGGGGATTCCGGGTAAGGGCGTCCCAGGCGCGCGCCGATTCGGTGTACAGCGCGAGGGCGCGGGAGCGGTACCGGTTGTCTCCGGTTTCCCTGGTCAGCGCCTCAAGGGTAACACCCATGTTGTTTCTCGCGGTCATGAGGCGTTCGGCCAGCTCCACATATTCGGGCCCTTCGTTGGGGAGAAGCAGGGGCAGCCGGGATCGTTCTCCTTCAAGAATGTCAAGAAGGCGGCTGTAGTAGCCCTGGGCGGCAAAATAATTTCCCCTTTTGAAGGCGGTATTCCCCAAGGCATAGAGGATGCGGCGGTTAAGGGGAAGATTCCCCGACGCGACAAAGAACCGCTCCATGGCTAGAGGCCATTCTTCAAGCAGATAATGGGCGGCCCCCATGCGGTACTGAATTTCAGGCGGCGCCCATCCGTTCCGCTCCGAACGGGCGTAATAGGCAAGGGCCGTTTCCCAATCGCCGTCTTTGGTAAAGTAGACCAGATCCCCAAGGTCGGCATAGAGCCTCCCGAAACCGGGTGACGGCGAAAAGAGCCTGCGCGACAGGGCGTCTTCGTAAATGTTTATCCCCCTTACCAGATGTTCTTCCGCGGGACTGAATTCGCGGGCGTTTTTGAGGATTTCAGCGTAACGGCGCAGGGCGTCTATGTGGTAACGTATGCGGCCCACAGGCCTTTCCCGTACGCCGTCAAAGGCGTTAATGGCCCGTTCCAGGGTGATCCGCTCCTCGTGGGTATTGCCGAGGTTCTGGTAATAACGGGAAAGGTGATAATGGGATTCGGGAAGATTGGGGTCCTGTTCCGCCGCCCTGAGCAGGATTTCCCGTATTCCGTCTATCTGATCCGCGTATTCATTGGGGATCCGGGGAGAAACCGGCGTCCTTTTTTCCTCAAGCTGCTTGTCCAGAAGATAGCCCCCCAGTTCCGCCAGTGTTCCGGCGGAGATCTTCCTTTTTTTGTTATCCATGAACCAGGACTGCAGAGGAAGCACTTCCTTGAGGTTGTCGGTGCGGATAAAATATCTGAGCATGCGTTCGACGACGGGATCTTTCCAGCCGTATTTGTCCAGAAGGCGGGCGTACGAGAAACGGGCGTCCTCGTATTTGGAGTATTCTGTTTCTCCCCATTCAAGGCTGTTGTCTCCCAGCGCGAGGAGGGCATCGTAATCGTCCGGCGCGTAATCGAGGATCTGCCGGCGAAGCAGATCTTCGGCCTTTTGATAGTTTCGCAGTTCCCCGCTTTCCATCGCGGCGTAATCGAGTACGCCCTTCCTGTCCCGTGGATACGCGGCCAAAAGTTCATCGTATTTCTGTTCGGCGTAAATGTACTGGCGCTTTTCCCGGAAACCTTCCGCGTAACGGTAGAACCAGTTTTTTTTCCGGTGAATGCCGAAGGCCTGGTTGAAGCGTTCGTTGGCCCGTTCAAATTCCCCGGCTTCAAGCCGTTCGAGGCCTGTCCTGTATATTGATTCCGCCTTCAGCGGATAATAGACAAACTGGATGGTCAAATACAGGAGCGAAAGGGCCGCGAGGGCTATCATCATGAAGACGCCGAAGATGGGCAGAAATTTACGGACAAAAATATAGCCGAAGCTGGACTGTTCCGCTTCAAGATCTTCGCCTGTTTTCTTTTCAAAACCGCGCGGAATGGTTATGGCGCGGCCCAGTATTTTTCCCGCAAGGGCGGCGGTTTCCCTGGCAGGCGCCCCGTTGACAAGGAGCTTTACCAGGCGGGACATCTCCTCCGGAACAACCGCCTGTTCGGCTATCAGTTCCTCGCAGGCGATGCGCAGGTTAAGGGGATAACCGGCCAGGGTTTTTCTTAACTGATCGAGTTGGTCTTCGGTAAGCTGGATTTCCTCCACTTCCCCGCCGCCGTCCAGGTCCGCCCCGCCTTCTGCCTCTCCTCCTGTCCCCGTAAATATGTCGTCTATTCCCGGAAGGGTGAATTCTTCCAGTTTGCCTGAATCGCCCGCCGCCGCACCGCGGCCCCCCGCCGACATATCGAAATTGTCAAAGGAATCGCCCAGATCCGCTTCTCCGGGACTTTCGGGATTCGCGCCTTCCTCAAAACCGCTCAGGAGATCCTCGGGAACCGAAAAATCGTCTTCGGCCGCCGCGCCGGTTTCGGCGGTACTGCCGGCATCTTCACCGCCCAAGTCTTCAAGGCCGGAAAGTTCGCCGCCCAGATCCAGTGGGGACGCTTCACCGCCCAGGTCCTCAAGGCCGGAGGTTTCGCCGCCCAGGTCCTCAAGGCCGGAGGTTTCGCCGCCCAGGTCCAGCGGGGACGCCTCGCCGCCCAGGTCCTCAAGGCCGGATGTTTCGCCACCCAGATCCAGTGGGGATGTTTCACCGCCTAGGTCCAGTGGAGACGCCTCGCCGCCCAGGTCCTCAAGGCCGGATGTTTCGCCGCCCAAATCCAGCGGGGACGCCTCGCCGCCAAGGTCTTCAAGGCCGGAAAGTTCGCCGCCCAGATCCGGTGGGGACGCCTCACTGCCAAGGTCTTCGTTAAGGCCGCTTAACAGATCTTCGGGAATTGAAAAATCATCGCCGGCGGATACCGCCTCATCTTCGGCCGCGCTCCTGCCGGCGTCGTCCGTGGCCCTGGACGGGGACACTGTGGCGCCGCCGTCCAGGGCAGAATCGTCCGCCTGGCTTCCGCCCATGATGTCTGTGGCAAGATCGTCCGCTTCGCCTGGAATGTTCCCGGTAAAATCGCCTGTTTCAGGCGGTGAAAGATCGTCGGGGATGTTGTCAAGGAAGGCGCCGAAGTCCATGCCGCCCGCGGTTCCGTCTTCTTCGGGTTCCGGTATTCCGGCGGGAATGCCGGCGCCGGGCGGCGCGGCGGGAACAGATTCGTCTCCGGCGGGGGCGGCGGAACCCGCGGGGCTGTCCGCCCCAAGATCCATATCGACAAAATCATCAAGGTTAAAGTCAAGATCCGGTATTTCGGCGCCGGGACCCGCCTCCGCCGAAATCCCGGACGGGCCGGAAAACGCCGCCTCTTCACTTTCCGTCTGTCCCGGCAGGGGCAGATCGTCAAACGGGATATTCTGTTCCTTGAGGGAGGCCATTTCTCCCCCGATATGATTAAATGAGGTCCTGAATTCCTTGAGCGCTTGCAGTGAGGGCATATTAAGATATTTAACTATCGGCCGATAATTGTAAAGAATATATGAAAACTATCGCAGCCGCCGCTCTTTGTATGCTTGCCGCCGTAATGGCCGGGGCGGCGGACACCGAATCGTATGAATTCATGGACCGCCTCCTCAGTCTTTCCGGCCCCGCCGCGCCCGAAGTATACGAGGACGCGGTTCTTTTTACCGCGCCGTCTTCCCTTCGCAGGGTAGGCGTTTCTTTTGCCAACGAAGGTTTCGGCAGAGTTCACTGGTTCAGGCAGCTTCTTGTGCCCCAGGATACGCTGGGCGCGCCCGTTCCTCCCGGCAAAAAAAAGCCCGATCCCTACATGGATTCAGGCATACTCTTTTTTGTGTACCAGCTTCCCGGCGACATTAACGTGCTGGAATACCGCCTTGTCATTGACGGACTGTGGACCACGGATCCTTTCAATCCTGTTACCAGAAGGGACAGCCGTTCCGGGGTGACTTATTCGACCCTTCTCCTGCCGGATATAAAGCGCGATCCTTCCCCCCTCAGGGGACCTCCTGGAAGCCTCAGCTTTACCTTCAGGGGGCCGCCGGGAGAAACCGTTACCGTCGCGGGGAATTTCAACGGCTGGGATCCTTTCATGTATGAATTGACTGAAAATCCCGCCGGGGTTTATTCCCTTACCCTTCCCCTGCCGCCGGGGACGTATCAGTATGTGTTTTTTCACCGGGGAGAACGGCGCCTTGATCCCTACAACTTCAGCCGGGTTTATACCAGGGACGGAAAGCCTGTTTCCCAGATAGTCATTGAATGATACGATACCGTTGAGCAGGATGGCACAATGAAACTGGTACAGATAGGGGCGGGCAGTATAGGCCGTTCCTTTGTCGGGGCCCTGTTTTCCAGAGCCGGCTGGGATGTGGTTTTTGTCGATGTGGACGAACGCCTTGTATCCCTGCTTAACGGCGAAGGCTGTTACACGGTGGCGATACGGCGCGAGGGCAAAAGTGACGAATACCGCCGCGTAGGCCCGGTACGCGCGGTAAACGGGACCGACATAGAGACCGCCGCCGGGGAAATAGCCGGGGCGGACATAACCGCGACCAGCGTCGGCAAGGCGGTGCTTCCCAGGGTAATCCCCCTCATAGCGGCCGGCCTTGAAAAGCGGCTGAAAGAAGATCCGCGAAGGCCCCTTGATATCATCATCGCGGAAAACGCCCGCGGCGCTCCCGGACTTTTCAGGGCCGTCCTTGCCGAAAAACTCGGCCCTTCCTATCCCCTTGACGATCTTGCCGGCCTTGTCGAAACCAGCATAGGAAAGATGGTTCCCCTTATGCGGGCCGAAGATCTTGCCCGCGATCCCCTGCTTCTGTACGCGGAAGAATACGAAACCCTCATTGCCGACAAAACCGCCTTCCGGGGCCCTCCGCCCGATGTCCCCGGCCTTTTTCTTGCCGCCAACATAAACGCCTTTGTGGATCGCAAACTTTTTATCCACAATCTGGGACACGCCGCAGCGGCGTATCTTGGCTACCGCACGGCGCCCGCCCGTTCCCTGCTTGCCGACGTTCTTCCCCTGGTTGAACTTGTTGTAAGGAGCGTCATGGAAGAATCGGCGCGGGCCCTTGAAACCGAGTACCCCGAGGTTTTTACCGGGGAAGCTCTCGCCCTTCACATTGACGATCTGCTTTTCCGTTTCAAAAACAAGGCGCTTGGAGATACGGTACACCGGGTCGGCCGGGATTTGCCCCGCAAATTAAGCCGGGACGACCGCGTAACAGGGGCCATGCTGCTCTCCGCGAAACACGGCTTTCCCCTGGATCATACGGCCGAAGTGTACCGCGCGGCGCTGTCCTTTGCCGCCCGTGACGAGAGCGGGCAGCTTTTTCCCGCCGATGAGGATTTCCGCCGGGAACTGCTGCCCAGGGGAACGGAGGCCGTACTCAGGGAAATATCGGCGCTGGATCCTGCCGTCCGGACGGACAGGGCGGTCATGGAAGCGGTTCTTGCCGAAAAGCCCCGTCCGGGCGAATTCTGACGCCCTGGGAAACAGGCCTCTTGCGCTTTATTTTCTTTAATAGCATAGTGTGTTCATGATAAAGTCTTTGATACGATCAATTGCCATTCGCGGCAGGAACGTCAAAAGATGGCAGATTGCCTCAGGCGTTGCCTGGGGAGTGCTCCTTGCCCTGGTTCCCCTGGGGAATTTTTTCTGGATAGTCCTTTTGGTGGTCTCGCTTTTTTTAAGACATCAACGTATTTTGTCGCTTCTGGTAATGGCGGCGCTCTGGCTTTTTCTGCCCCTCCTTGTTATGCCCATAGACGCCCTGGGATGGGCGGTGCTCCATATTGACGCTCTCCAGCCCCTCTTTACCCTGCTTTACAACATGCCCTTTGTACCCTTTACCATGTTCAACAATACCCTGGTCGCCGGAGGACTCGCGGGCGGGATTATCCTCTGGCTGCCGGTTTTTTTCGCGGTTCAAGGCGTCCTTTCGGCGTACCGGAATATCATCGCCCCAAAACTGCGGAGGATAAAAAAAGCCGCTTCAGGCGGGCCGTCTTTTCCGGAGCGGGAAGATGCCGCCCCGGAAGCGGCCGCCTCCGAAAGGGGGGCCGAAGATGCCGCCGGTGAAAACGATGAAGGAGGAGAGGGGTGAAAAAGGTCATTGTCCTTCGCTTCTTTGAAAAACGGTACGCGGGAAAGATTCCCAACCCCGAGGACAGGGTTTTTTTTACATCCTGCTTTGAGGCAAAGGGGACGAAGATGGTTCTCCGGGACGGACTTTCCCCGGACGACATGAAGCGCCTCAAGACCCTCTACCGCGTTATTGCCGTTAACCGGAGATTCGCGGTCAAGATCCTGCCGCTTGCCACCCTTGGCGTCATCGCCGCCGCCCTTGTGTTTTTTTTCACCTGTTTCATGAATCCGCTTCTGGAGCTGGCGCTGGAACGGGGGCTCCAAACCCTTTTTGACGCCAGAGTGGACGTGGACAATTTTCATCTCAACATTTTCCGTTTTCGTGTCGGCATAGACGCTATTACCGTGGCGAACCGGAACGATCCGATGAAAAATCTCTTTCAGCTTGGCCGCATGGAATTCCGCCTCAACCTCGCGGCGGCCCTGCGGGGGAAGATCTACATAGAAGAGATCAGGGCCGACGCGCTGCGCTTCGGAACGGCCCGTACCGTTTCAGGCGCGCTACCGGGCAGGGCCGCCAGGGCGCGGGCCGGCCGGGAAAAGGCGGACGCGCCGCCCCTTGTTGATTTGCGGAACTTTGACGCGGCCGGGCTTCTTGACCGGGAGTTCGACAAACTCAGCACGCCCAAACTCTACGACACCGCCCTCGCCTCGTATAACGAAGCCCTGGAAAAATGGAAGGGGCAGGTTGAAAACGCCAAAAACAGAAAGGACGAGCTTGTCGAACGGGCGCGCCCGCTTGAAAGCATTAACGCCGCCAGCTTTACCAGCGTCGAGGCGGTCACCGGAACCGTCAAGACAGTCTCGGATCTCCTTTCCAGCGTCGAGGCGGCGGCGAACGACGCCCTGGTTATGGTAAACGGACTTGACAGTGACATCAAAACCGCCCTTGCCCTGGAACAAGAGGCGCGTAGCGCCATTGCCGGCGACTTTAATCACCTCAAGTCCTATCTTGATTTCGGAAGCGGCGAAGCCTTTGCCGCCCTTGAGCCCTCAATACGGGAGATCCTTTCGGATACGGCCGAACAGTACCTTGATTACGGCCTTCTGGCCCTTGAAGCCCTCGAGAAGTTCAAGGCTTCCCAGGACGCCAAACCCAAGACCGAAAAGCCCCCCAAAGCGCCCGCCTTCAGGGGCCGGGACGTGGCCTTTCCGTCAAGGGACTATCCCAAATTTTACCTCGGCGTCCTTGCCTCCGATTTTACGGCGGGGGGCTGGCGCACAGGCTTTGACCTGCGGGGAATAAGCTCCAATCCCGACCTGGCGGGCGTTCCTGTCACCCTTGCCCTGTCCGTCGCCGAAACGGGCGCGCCGTCTTCCGCCCGCGAAGTTGACTTCACCGGTTCCGCCGATTTCAGAACCGCCAGTGCCCTGCGTTTTACCGCCGATGTTTCGGGGAAAGGTTTCCCGGTAAGCCTTGAAAAGGAATTTACCCAACTGGGCATAGGCGGCTTCAGGGGCGACGTGAATTTCAGCCTCAACTTTTCAGGACGCCCGGACGGCGAGGTCGCCGGAAACGGCAGCGTCGGCGTCAGCCAGGCCGCCATCATCGGCCCTTCCGGTACGCTGGCCGAAGCCATAGACGCCGCGGTGCGGGAAACGGACAATCTCCTGCTTTCCATACGGTACCTGCACCATCCTTCCGCCGGGGACGAATTCGGCCTTGCTACCAACATCGGCGATCTGGTCAAAAGGGCGCTGGAGCGCATAGTCCGCGCCTACGCGGACAGGGCCATGAACGAACTGGAACGGGTTCTCCGCGAAAAAATAGACCAGTATATAGACGGAAAGTTTGTTTCAAAGGATGAACTGGATCTGCTCTTCAGGGCCGCGAGGGGAGACATGACCGCCCTTGGCGGGCTTAAAAACACCCTTGACGCCAAAAAGAACGAAGCCGAACAATGGGTAAGGAACGCCGCGAATCAGGCGCTCGAAGAGGTGAGGGACGACGCGAAAAGACAGGCAGGACAAGCCCTCCAGGATGTGCTGCAGGGGAAAACGCCCAGCTTCCAGCCCCCCTCCATCCCCACCCTCCCCAAACTGCCCTTCTAAGGAAACACTGATTTATTCGAATGCGAATAAATCAGTGCTACCTTAATATGGTTTTTTCGCAGTTTTCCGCAGGAAAACGAGAAAAAACAGAGGGTAACGCTGATTAGCCACAAGTTAATCAGCGTTACCCTAAGCGGCACACTGCCGTTCCGCCGAAGCGCCGCCGGCCGCCGCGTTAACCGCCCCCGCTTCGGCGGAACGGGCTTACGCGGACGGAAAAACGGCCCGTAAAGGCGGCAAACGCCCCGGTATACACAGACAAAGCCCTGGCCCGCCCTAACCCCGGGCATGCCGCCGGCCGCCCCGGGCATGTTCGGGACGATTGTGAGCATGCTGATAATGATCATAAGCATGCTGATAATGATCATAAGCATGCTAATAATGATCATAAGCATGCTAATAATGATCGTAATCATGCTGATAATGATCATCAGCATGCTGAAAACGACCCTGGAGAGGCTGAAAACGACCGCGGGCGGGGTAAACGGCGTTCAACGCCGCGGCGATTTAGGGCAGGGCTTCCGCATGTACTTTTTTCAGTACCCACATTTCCTTAAAACCAGAAAATTTTGAAGAAAAATTCACCACGGACTACACGAACATAAGGAAAAATCATAGATAGCGGAGCTTGTTCCAAAACTCGGTTAGTTTTGGAACAAGCTCTTGGAGAAAATTGCTAATTCTTTATAAGTTAAGCATTTGCCGCTTATGCAATTTTCTCCAGGGGTAAGAAGCTGTTCCAAAAACTGAAGTTTTGGAACAGCCTCTGCCGTAAAACTCCAGGGGCGCGTTGCGTGGAGTTTTGCGGTTCCAGACAACGCACCGCTTTCAAACGGCGCATGGCCGCCGCAAAACTCCCAAGCCCAAAAGCCCTGGGGCTTTTGGGCAGTTTTGTCACGGTCTTCCTCGGGGAAGTCGAAGCGGTACTTCTTGCGGCGGGTGAAGGTGGAATGCGGGAGGTCGCTGCCGGACGCCGGCGGGGCGGCGATGCGGAACTTGTCCTGGGCGCCGGGGCTGCCCAGCACGCCCCAGAAAATCCGCACCCCGTGGTTGGGGCGGTCGGGGTCGACGGCGAGCGAGGCCGCCGGCTCCTTGATCCACAGCTCCACCAGGTGCGGACCGGGCAGCACAACGTCCGCCTCGGCCTGCGCCGCGGGCTGGGGCACCGGCGTGTGGGTGGGGTCGATGGGGGGAATGCCCAGGTCCGCCAGGTCCTTCGCCGTGACAACATCCGGGAAACCGCGAATCCACACCTGGATGAAGCGGGAGAGCACCTTGTGCAACTTCCGGTACGCCGGTTTGACCAGCGCGGCCTCCCCTGGGGTGTGGGGCTTCAGGGTAGGCGTGGCAAAGTCCTTCGGACTTTGCCTGCATTGCGCTCCAAGGGTGGCGGCATGGATGCCGCTGTAACTAATGCTGCCCGCCTGTGGCGGGCAGGTGAAGTTTGCCGCAGGCAAACTTCGATGACAAAATCCGCCAGGACGGCGGATTTTGTCAAGGGATGTGCGTCCAGGCCGGGCTTTGCCCTGTCGTTTTTTCGTTCACGCACCGGCAGATGTTCTTGAAGAACAGATTGTACGCCGCGTAGCTCTGGGGAATGAAGAACCCCGCCGCAGAGCAGCGGGGTATCTTCGTTCGAGAAGAAAAAGTCCTACGGACTTTTCTCATTTTATACTGGGGGTCTGCTGCCCCGCCATCATTGGCAGGGAATTGAACCGCCCCAGAGGCTCCCCCGCCGAAAGGCGGGTTCTTGGGTATTAGACCCCCCTCGAATAAAACTCTTACCATGTGCCATAATCCGCTCCTTTGCGGCCTGTCAAAGGCAGACCGCGATCATTGTTAACCGGCCGCTTGTCAGAGCCGGCCGGATAGCTGCCGCGGCAGACCGGATAGCTATCGCAGCGGACCGGATAGCTGCGACAGCGAACCGGATGGCTGCGACAGCGAACCGGATGGCTATCACAGCGAACCGGATGGCTGCGACAGCGAACCGGATGGCTGCGACAGCGAACCGGATGGCTGCGACAGCGAACCGGATGGCTGCGACAGCGGACCGGATGGCTGCGACAGCGGACCGGATGGCTGCGACAGTGGACCGGATGGCTGCGACAGCGAACCGGATAGCTGCCCAAAACCTGCGGTAATGGGCGGCCCAAAACCGCAGGTTTTGGGCTGGGGAGTTTTGCGGCAGCGGCGCGCCGTTTGTGGGCGGTGTCCAAGGTCGGAGCCGCAAAACTCCAGGCGCCCGCACTTTTACGCGCCCCGGAGTTTTCGCTCCATGTGCCCCTCGCAACGTGCCCCCGGAGTTTTACGGCATCCAAACCCCGCGCCGCCCTGGAACCCCGCGCCCCCGCTGTAAAACTCCCCAGGCGAAGGCGAAGCGCAGCTTCGACTTCGCCCTTACTGCAAGTGCGCGGGCAGCGCGCTGTTCTGCCCCGCGAGCCCGTTGAGTATGGGGAGTGTACCCGGCGTATAGACCCAGGGGGAGGGGGCGGCGTTTACCGTAAAGGGGAAGCCCGATGCCGTATGGAAAGCGGTATTGGTGCGACCCGTTCCGTCCTTTTGGGAAGTATCGGAGACGGTACTCCCGATAACAGTCAGGCCGCTCCAGGCAACGTTGCCGTTAATAGTATTAGTACCGCTGATGTTCCCCACGACCCTGCCGGCATCGCTTGCCCCGACCTCGACCGAGAGAGTAAGGGCCGCGCAGTATTCTATGCTGCTGCTGCCGCCGGATACCTCCCCCACGACGCCGCCGACAGCGTTGGCTCCGATGACCGTCCCGGTACTGTAGCTGTCCGTTATGCTGCTGTTGTGAAATACCTCCCCCGCGACGCCGCCGACACTGGTATATCCGCCGACATTCCCGGTACTGTAACTGTTCTCTATGCTGCTGTATTCTACATTCCCCACGATGCCACCGACATAGTTGCCGCTT
>JAIRXH010000057.1 GCA_031268385.1 Treponema sp.
AATTAATTTTGTTCATATATATTTTGATATTTTCATCATCAATTGCGTTTTTCAATATATTCTTTACATTATCCGCTCCAGCTTCTTTTGAAAAATGTGCTATTAATGCACAAGCATCCAGAATAAAAATATTCATCCTTCCAATTCCTTTTCAATCTTTTTTTCTTCAATGAATTTCTCGCTGGACAATTTCCCGTCCGAAAACATGCCATATGATTTTTCCAGAATTGAATATTTTTCAATGACTGGTGATAAAATGATATTACCATTTTCTTCAATCAGCCTGATTTTTTGAGAATGTATGTAAGAGATTATGGTTCCAGGCAATGTTTCCCTGTCAATTATTATGCTTTCCATAATGTTCCTCCATAGATTTAAGTATATAGCGGAAACAATTTTTATTCAAGCGATCGCGTCGGAGCGGATAGCCCGGTCCCCGGCATTGCCGGGGATGCGCCCAAAACAGGGAGGTACGCACCGGCACGGCGCCGGTTTAGTCCGCCAAAGGCATCTCGGTAATGCGCAGGTTTGTTGACCCGTAGGGGATGAGCGTTACGGGGACGGGTTTTCCCAGGGCCCTGCCTGCCGGGCGGGCTTCGCAGACTCCGTCAACAAGGTTCCACTCGATGGGAACCATCATGGTCTTTAGGGAGACGGGCGCGGCGTCGGGGGAGAAGGGAATTGCGGACAGGGGCGCCTCGATGACTTCGGCCCGGGGGGCTTCCCGGGTAAAGGCGTAGTTCCAGGGGGTTTCGGGGAAGAGTTCCCAGTCGCAGTAGGGGAATTTCCGCTCCGTTCCGTCCCGGGTGAATTCGTGCATCACCCGGCGTTCTGCGGGGGCGATGCTGTAGATCAGGGGTCCCCGCTCAAGGCAGAACATGCCCGCCGGCCGTTCCACAAGGCGGGTTTCAAAATGCAGGCGCAGCGTTATTTCCGTTCTGCCCTTCCATTCCCGCCGGATACGGAAAAAGCTTCCCCCCGGGGCATCAGCAGGATTGCTGTCAGCAGGATTGCTGTCGGCAAAATTGCCGATGGTGATCCCGGCGTTCCTGGTCCAGCGGGGGATCCTTACGGAAAAAACAAAGTCAACCGGCGCCGATGCTTCGACGGTGTAGTGCAGGGTTTCCCTGAAGGGGTATTCGGTATTCAATGTGATCTCTACGGGGACGCCTTTAATCCGGCATGTAAGCTGTGAAGGGACAAGGACGGTAGAGGCAATTTCATCATCACGGTACATAAAGGCTGCCAGGGCAAGCTTCGGCCAGGCCTGGTTGAAATTGGCGGTACAACAGCCGAAATTCGGTTCAAGGCCGAACAGGTGGGATTCACCCGAATTGGTGCCGAACACGACCTTCCCTTCGGGCAGGCAGGAACACTGTACCTGGTTTGTCATTTGATCGTACTGGTGGGTCCACATATCAGGACTTATGGCCGCCGGCAGGGCGTTAAAGGCCAGACGCTCCAGATAATCGCCCCACAGCGGATTGGCGGAGGCGGACAAAAGATGTTCATAGGAGTACATGGCTTCCGCCACTCCGCAGAGTTCCGTCCCCGCGGTGGGGCTGGTTCCCGCCAGACATTCGTCCCCGCTAAAGTGTCCCGCCGCCGTGCCGTGGTATTTGAACAGTATTTCTGTCGCCTTTTTCGCGAAAGTTTCGGGATCACCCCCGTCGATGCGGCCGGCCAGGGCCCCGGCCTTAAGGCACATGGCAAGGTTGACTACGTGGGTCAGGTAGGTCCATTTACGCTCCGGCTGACAGTCCGGGTAATGCTCAAAGAGGCGGAAATAATCTATGCCCTGGATCTGAAGCCGCCGGGCAAGCAATAAAAGCCAGTCCCCGTCGTTTGAACTGCCCCCTGCGTTGATCCGATCGTGAAGCCAGAAGATCGGGATAAGGCACTCGAACCAGCGGGCCGCTCCCCAGTTGAACAGGGTGTTTGTTTCGATATGTTTTGCAACACAGCGCAGCGCCCGGGTCAGTACCCCCTCTATCCGTTCATCTTCCGAACAGTCGGCGTAGAGGGCCAGCACCTTGCAGACCAGGAAGAAGGCCCACATATCGTAGCGGTTCCGTTCCTCAGCGGCACAGGGGCACAACCAGCCGTCCGGCGCCTGGGCGGCGATGATACGATCGATGTAATACCTGGCCCTGGTCTTTAGATCTTCGTTGTCCAGAAGATAGGCCAGGGGAATAAAACCGTCGAGCCAGTAGGGAAGGCGTTCCCAGCCGTCTCTGCCGCCGCCTGCCCAGCGGCTGTCCCGGACATCGGGCCAGATCTTGTCGAGGTTGCCGCTTAGTCCTTCGGCCTGAATTTGGAGCTGTCTTTTGAGCCAGCCGGAGGGCTTGATCTCCCCGCTTGTGAAAAAATGGTATTCCGGCTTCTTAAGATTTTCATTTTGCATGACGGGTTTTCCTTGTCGATCCGTTTTTCATCAATCTGCTGTTTTTTCAAGGGCTTTGTAAAGGGCGGTAAAAAAATCCCTGTTGTCGCTCCGGGTATAATCAATACGGCAGCCCATACGGTTGAAGGTTTTCATGAATCTAAGGTAATAGGCCGGATTATCCGCGGGCGGTTCTCCCCCGGACCAGTTCCAGGAGGATTCCTGAAGATCCACCACATGAATACCGCAGTCCCTGATAGTACCATTACCGCCTGCGGCGTTCCTGGCCATGGAAAGGGCCTTTTCAAAGATCATTGGCGACATTACTGCGGAGCCCACGGAAAGATAAACCCCGCCTTCAAGGTTTTCTACCCCGGCAACATATTCCAAAAAATCCCTTTCCGCGGTACGCCCTATGGCCGCCCCCCGGCTGGCCCTGTGGGTGTAGATAATGTCGTGGCCGAACATGGGGTGGCAAGTGAAGGGTCTCCCCGCTTCTCCGGCCGCGGCAAGAACACTGTAAGAACTCCAGGGATGGTTTACGGAGAGAAAGCCCGAAGGAATACGGAGCGCTTCAATAAGGCCGTAATAATCCAGGGCTGCAGCAGCTTTTCCCGCGGAAAGGGCGCCGGAACGGTCTGCCTTAAAAAAACTACCGGCAGCTTCAAGAAGTTCCGCCCGTGCCGGAATATCAATGCCGTTTTTCAGGATCATGGCGCCCACCGCGGCGCCGTAGCCGAGTCCTTCCCAGGCGCCTGCCGCAAGAGCCAGATTGATGTACAGACCCGTTTCTTCCCAGGTACCAAAACGGCCGGCGGCGGCATTTTCCCGCACATCTTCGCTGCTCTTCCCAAGAAAGGAAAATTCCCAGTCGTGGATCACCGCGGCGCCGTTTGAAGCCAGGTGGCTGAGCCAGCCCTTTTTCAGCATGGCGCCCAGAAGCCGCCCAAGGCCGTTTTTAATCGCATGGGCTCCAAAGGCGCAGATGACCGAGGCCCCTTTTTTCCGGGCGGCGGCGATTTCAGCGGCTATTTTTTCTACCCGCTCTTCCGTCTCCGGGGGAACCGCATTTCCGGATTCGGCTGCCGCCGCGGCGCTTTCGATTTCAACCTTGCTGCAGCGTTCCTTCAGGGGGCTGCTTGTAATACGCAGGCGCTCGAAAATTTTTTTTCCGTCAATTTCCATTTTCATTCCCATCCGCAGATCCTGGCCAGCTCGCTGCCCCAGGAAAAGTCGGGAATCAGAATATCTGCGCCGCCTAAAACAAGCCGTTCCCGCTTGGCGGGATTGCGGCCGTAGCGCCGTTTTTCATCGCTCAACACGCCCACGGCAAAAAGGCCGGCTTTTTTCGCCTCCCGCATTTCCACCGGACCGTCGCCGAAAACAACCACGCGGTCTTCGTTGCCGCTTCCGCCGGCAGCCCTTATTCCCGCAATGATGTCCCGTATAACCATTTTTTTGGGATCGTTTTTTATGTCCCCCAGGGAACCGTGTATGCCGCCGGTAAAAAGATCGGCGTAACCAAGAAGCATCGCTTCCCGGCGCAGATCCTCTTCATCCGTGCCGCTTGCAAGGTAAAGCTTTGTTCCCGCGGCCGCAAGTTTTTTAAGAAAAACAACGGAACCCTTGACGGTTAAATCGTCGGCCGAAAGCCTGCCCGACCCGGCGTCTTCCAACCGCCTTTCCATGGAGGCAAGCAAAGCCGTGTTGTAGATGTTTTTGTATTCCCCGGGACTAAGGATTTCCTCTTTTCGCACATAGCCAAAGGCGGTAACCAGATCCCGCAATTGGTACATTTGGGCCAGGGTTTGGATGCCGGTGGTTTTTTCAATGAGCGATGAAACGGCGCCGTGTATGCGGGCAAGCTCCGCAGCGCTTATCCGGGGAACGCCGCTCCGTCCGATCCTCCCCGACACCGCGTCAACCATGGTGGAATACATCACCTCTTCCCAGCCCTGGCGCAACACCGAAATTGTTCCGTCGTGGTCAAAAATTGCGGCATGGGGGAAACCCCGCTGGCGGCCCGCGCAGATCACCTCAATCTCCGTTCCGGGAGCAAAGCAGCAGGATGCCTCTCCGCGGGCAAGGCGGGGGTTGTAGTTAAAATCCCCCTCCTCCGCCAGGGCAATGACTTCTTCTGCTTCAGGATGGCCGGCTTCAAAAAGCTTTCCCATGGAGACGCCGGCGGAAAAGGTTCCTACCAGGGCCGCATCCCTGAGGGATAGTCCCGCGCCGCGGGCAGTTACAAGCCCGGCAAGAAAAGCATCGCCGGCGCCCACGGTGTCGATTTCTTTTACAAGGTGGAGACTGTTACATTCGGCGCAGCCGGCCTCGTCCTGGACCAGGGCGCCGTCTTCCCCCAGGGTAAGGATCACCGGAAGATTCCACTGTTCATAGAGCTGCCGTGCCGCAAAGCGGGGGTCCGCCGCGTCTTCCGGGGACGCGCCCCGGGCCGCCAGTATTTCTGCGGCCTCCCTGCCGTTGAGCTTGCGTATGGTGTAGTTGTAACGATTGTTAAGTTTTCTGCAGTCCGAAAACCAAAGAACCCTGCTGCGGTTCCTTTCGATAAGGGCGGCGAGTTTTTCCTGAAAGCAGGGCGAATGCAGGCCCGACGGAACCTGCTCGTTTACAATGACGCAATCATATCCGCCAAGGGCGGATTCCAGCAGATCAAGAAGGACACCGGCTGTTTTATCGGCAGGAATGTTTTTATTCCCCATATCGTAGCGGGGCAGTTCCTCCCGGCCAAGGTATATCTTGTGGTACACGTGGGTCTGCCAGTTTTCGTCCTGTATCAGGACGCCTCCGGCGCCGATACCCCTTTTCGCAAGAAGGTCAAGAACAATTTTACCCCAGCAGTCGTTCCCGATAACACCGTAGAGGTCTGTTTTCCGGGCGCCGAGGCCGGCACAGCCTGCGGCAACGTTTCCCGCGGCGCCGAGATCCTGCTTTGACCTGAAAACAGAGTAAGAGCGGAGCCCCGTCTCCACCGACACTTCGGCGCCCTCGGTTCCGGCAAAGTAATACAGATCCAAGCAGATATCGCCTATGACCGCGATCGAAGGGGGATATTTATAGGGAAGAACACGGTGTATATCCATAGATCCTGACCGGTTGCAAGTTTAGAACGAACGATAACTGCTGTCAAGGGAATGCGAATAATGAAAAATCTTCCTACATGCTATTTTGTTCAGGCTGTAGAAGCTGTTTTACATTGTTGGTTATAAGGGTAATGAAGCGGCTTGCCAAGTCCTGCCGTTCTGTGGTGGTTAAGC
>JAIRXH010000072.1 GCA_031268385.1 Treponema sp.
CGAATTTTCGCATAAGGTACTCGTAAGCATCGCCGATAATGTCATCATCTGAAGCGCGGTTACTTTTGAAATCCAGTTCCGGCCTGCGGAATATGGCAATTAGGCCGGAGAGTTTATCAGCCATTTCCTTGCCTTTACCCAGTTTGGCCTCATCGTTAAAATGGGCATTGTCGATTACTCCCTACAGGCTGCTCGTCTCTAAGTAAACGCATATGGGTTAAATACCCTATCGCGCTATGAAGGCGCTTGCTGTTATAATAGGCAAGCCAAAGCGCCATCCGCACACGGGCGTCCGCGCCGTCTACCTAAGCCGCCCTCCGGGTAGGTTCGGTTTTTAAGGTCCGGTGAAACCGTTCGATTTTTCCGTTGCTCTGCAGGTGGTTAGCCCGGGTAAACGTATGGCCAATCTCCAGCATGATGAGCAGCTCCTTGAAATCGTTTGAAATAAACCGGCTCCCGTTGCCGCTTATCAGCCGGGGATTGTTCGCTTCGGGGTACAGCTCTTTGGTTTCGATTACCAGCACCTCGGCGTTTATGCCTTCCATCGTGTCACACAGACGCCAATTCAATATCCGCCGACTGTAGCCGTCAAGAATGCTGACAAAGTAATAAAACGCACCGTGAATCTTGATGTACGAAAAATCGGTGTGCCATTGCTCGTGGACAGCCTGGGGCTGGATGAATTCGCGTTCGGCGGCTTCAAATCCCCTCCCGTTTTTTGCCCAACCTATGGCGGTTTATGACGTTATTTTTATCGACTATCTCCCAACAAAGCGTCCGGCAGCCCTTCTCCGGATGCCAGGCGTAATTTGACGGGCAATACCTGAATATGGCTTCCGACTCTAAAGGTGTCAGGTAATAGCCGCGCGGAACATTGTTGTTGTGCTTCGTCTCCGCGCCGCGCCGCCCCTGCCATTCCCGCCATGTCCTTTCCGGTATCCAGGCGAACGCAAGCAGTGTCGGCAGGGGGAGTTCCGTCCCGGCCTTAAGCCGCATAATCTCGCCTTCCGCCTTCCGGCGGGTCTCAAGGCTCATCTTGGCTTCCCCTGTCAATGGCCGGAATTCTTTTTTTTAAGACAAGCAGTTCTTCCGCAAGCCCGGCTATGACTTCGTCCTTCCGCTTGAACTTTGCTTCCCGTTCAGCGGCTTTCCACCCCTCGGCTTTCGCCGTCATATCATGTCTTTTAATCTCGAATATCCCCGGCGCCCCCTCGAACAACTGCTTCCGCCAGTTGAAGATATTGTTCGGGTGAAGGCCGTAGGCTTCGGCAACCGTGCTTACTGATTTACCATCTTCAACTATTTCCCGTAAAATCTTTGCCTTTTCTTCCGGTGTAAACCTTTTCCTCTTGCCCATCTTTCCCTCCCGGGGCTTTAGTTTACACCTTATAAGCTTCCCCTTAAATCGGCAAGTTCAGCGTGGGCGGGACAATCATTTTATCCTCTTTATTTATGAACGGTCAACAAAAACATTCGTGAACGAGGGGGCGCTAAATTTGGTGAAAGACCTTCACCAGTACGAGTGAAAGACCTTCACAGGCATGGGTGAAACGCCTCCTACTCGACCGTGAGCAGCCGGTCAAACACGGTTGAGCGGGGTTCCTTTAAGAAGGCGCTGCCCCAGTAAACGCCTATGGTGACTGACACCGGTTTTACACGTGGAGCTGACCCCGGAGATGCTACGGTTATAATGATACCTTCACTTTGTGTCCTTTGTGGTTAAATTTGGGAATAACCACGGACGAACCAATAGGAAAACTGTTTTAAATGTAATCGTTTACATTTTTTACTTGACAAATCCTCAGGGAAGGGTGATTATTAATTACTTTTAATTAAGGAGGAGTATATGCTTATTGGAATTTCACCGGTAATAGGTCCCGATCTGCTGAATGCCCTGTTCCGTATGGGACATGGGGATGAGCTGGTCCTGGCCGACGCGTTTTTTCCCGGAGATACCTGTAATTCCCGGGTAATCCGGGCGGACGGCATTAGGGTACCCGCCCTGCTGGACGGTATCCTGGCCTTGATGAATCTGGACTACGCGGCCCCTCCGGCAGCGATGATGCAGGTGATGACCGGAGATACCGCCGATCCCTCCGTGGAGGCATCCTATAGGGCGGTAATAGACAAATACTGGCCCGGCACTCCCGCTATTGAAAAAGTCGAGCGGTTCGCTTTCTATGAGCGATCAAAGAAGGCTTATGCGGTGGTTATGACCGGTGAAACCGTCAAATACGGTAATATTATCCTAAAAAAAGGAGTTATCCCTGTATAACCGGAATAATATGAAAGACCGATCGGTTACCATTCGGGATGTAGCGGCAGCCGCCGGGGTGTCCACCGCAACCGTATCCCGGACCCTGGATCCCGAAAGCGCCGGAGGGGTGTCCGAAAAAACCAGGCTCCGGGTGGTTACGGCAGTAACCAATATCGGTTATAGGCTCAATCTTGCGGCCCGAAGCCTTAAAACCCGGTCTACCCGGACAGTCGCTATTATCGCGCCGGAACTAGCCAATAACTTTTTCATGGACCTGGCCGAAAGTATTGAGAAGGAACTCAGCGCTCAGGGTTATACGCTGCTTGTAGCTTCTTCGGAAAATTCTGTAGAGGAGGAAAAGAAGCGGGTTACCCTGCTGGCGGACCGTATGGTAGATGGTATGCTGGTCATTCCCGCGGGTTCCCAGGGGGATCATTTAAGTCCTTCACGTACAGGCGGGATACCTGTCGTATTAATAGACCGTCTTGTTGAAGGAACAAAGCTTGACGCTGTCGTTTCAGATAACGAAGCCGGAGCCAGGGCGCTTACCAAAAAACTCCTTGAAGACGGATTCAGCCGTATCGCCTTTGTAGGGGGCGATAAAAACATTTCTACCGCCGATGAGCGGATCTCCGGTTTTAAGGCGGCGATGGGAGAAGCGGGGATACAGGTTAACAAAAATTTGCTCCGGTTGAAGGGAATGAAAACGGATGACGGTTTCGCTCACATGGATGCCATTTTGAAAAGCGATAAACCGCCGGAAGCCATGGTAGCGGTAAACCTTCTGGTCCATCTGGGTATGGAGCTGTGTATTCTGGCCCGGCTTCCTCACAAACAGAGAAGTTACCTGCCGGTAATCGCCGCTTTTGACCAGTCGGACTATTCGCCTTTTCTGCCGGCCTGCCGGTACACGGCGGCTCAGGACGCGGCCGCCATAGGGAAAGCCGCGGCGCGCCTCATTCTTGAACGTATAGGACAAAGAAAAAAACGAGATGAAGGGGCTAGGGAATCCGTGCCCCAAAAGGATTCTATTCAAACTGAAATTACGGAGCCGCAAATCATACGGTTTCCGGTAATGATTATGAGGCATTTTCAAAATCGCTAGTTTTGGAAAACGCTAATTTAAATTTTTTGGAGGAGTAATATGGCTGACATTTCAAGTCTCAAGATGAATCCCCCGGCAAACCGGTTTAGAGGAGTTCTGCCAAAAATCGGGATACGGCCTACCATTGACGGACGGCGCCGGGGAGTCAGGGAATCCCTGGAAGAACCCACCATGGGTATGGCGAAAGCGGCGGCGAAACTCATCAGCGAAAATCTGCGCCATCCCAATGGTCAGGCGGTTGAGTGTATTATTGCCGATTCCTGTATAGGCGGGGTTGCGGAAGCGGCTGCCTGCGCGGACAAATTTTCCCGGGAAAACGTTGCCATTACCTTGACGGTTACCCCCTGCTGGTGCTATGGCTCGGAAACCATGGATATGGACCCCCTGACAATTAAGGCTGTCTGGGGCTTTAACGGTACCGAGCGCCCCGGCGCGGTATTTCTCGCGGCAGTCCTGGCCGCCCACAACCAGAAAGGGCTGCCTGCCTTCGGCATCTACGGCCATGATGTGCAGGATCTGGGCGACATCACCAAAATTCCTACGGACGTAACAGACAAGATTCTCCGCTTCGCCAAATCCGCCCTGGCCGCCGCCTGGATGCGGGGCAAGAGTTACCTTTCCATTGGTTCGGTATCCATGGGCATCGCCGGCTGCTATGTCAACGAGAGTTTCTACCAGGATTACCTGGGTATGCGTAACGAATACGTAGATATGAGCGAATTGGTGCGGCGTTTTGAGGAAGGGATATATTCCGATGCCGAATTCAAGCGGGCCCATGAGTGGGTTACTTCCAATTGTAAGGAAGGTCCCGACAATAACCCGGAAAAAGAGCAGCACAGCCGCAAACGTAAGGACGATGTCTGGAAGACGGTGGTAAAAATGACCATGATCATCAGAGACCTGATGGTGGGCAATCCCGATCTGCGCCGGAAAGGGCTTATTGAAGAATCCCTGGGGCATAATGCCATTGCCGCGGGATTCCAGGGCCAGCGCCACTGGAACGACCACTTCCCCAACGGGGATTTTTCCGAGGCCGTCCTGAATTCATCATTTGACTGGAACGGCATACGATCTCCCTATGTCGTGGCTACCGAAAACGATAACTGTAATGGCATGGCCATGCTCTTCGGCCACCTTCTTACGGGCGGCGCGTCGGTGTTCGCCGATGTACGCACGTATTGGAGTCCCGATGCCATCCAGCGGGTTACCGGCTGGAAACCTGAAGGCGCGGCTAAAGACGGCTTCATTCACCTCATCAATTCCGGTTCCGCCGCCATAGACGGTACGGGCAGACAGCGGGTGAACGGCAAGCCGGGCTGGAAGCCCTTCTGGGAAATCAAGGCTGAAGAAGCCGGCGCCTGTCTTGACGCTGTGGACTGGGAATACGCCAGCCTGGGTTACTTCCGGGGCGGCGGCTACTCTTCCCACTTCCTTTCCGAGGGCGCCATCCCCTGCACCATGATGCGGCTTAACCAGGTTAAGGGCGTGGGGCCGGTTCTGCAGATTGCCGAAGGCGTTACTGCGGAGGTCCCCAAGGAAGTCTACAAGAAGATCAACGTTCGCACCGACCCTTCCTGGCCCACCACCTGGTTTGTGCCCAAACTTACCGGTGAGGGGCCCTTTAAGGATGTCTACTCGGTGATGGCCAACTGGGGCGCCAATCACGGCTCGGTTTCTTACGGCCACATCGGCGCAGATCTTATTACGCTGGCGAGCATGCTCCGTATCCCTGTCTGTATGCATAATGTCGAAAGCGGCAGAATCTACCGGCCCAGTTACTGGAACAGCTTCGGTATGGACAAGGAAGGCTCCGACTACCGGGCCTGCGCCGCCTTGGGCCCGTTGTACAAATAGGCGCGCGGGACGAATCGGAGGGAATCATGGAATACGCCATAGCGGTAATTGACATAGGAATGACCAACAAGAAAGTCGCGGTATACGATGACGCGCTGAGGCAGGTTCATGCCGTGTACCGCAATTTTCCGCCGAAGATAACGGACGGTCTTGAAACCCATGACCTTGAAGCCATGGAAGACTGGTTCCTTTCGGAACTGGCGGAAGCCGCGAAGGCGTATCCCGTGAAGGCCATTGCCGTCACTACCCACGGGGCCACGTTTGTCTGCACGGGGGAAGACGGAAAACCCGTCGTCCCCTGTGTGTATTATACGCATGAACCGGGGGAAGCCTTCCACCGGGAATTTTACGGACAGTTTGGCGGGCCGGAAGAACTTCAGGCCCGTACCGGCACTCCCAACCTTATGGCGATGATCAACCCCGCCAAGGGGCTCTTCTTTGCCCGCAGGCGTTACGGGGATCTCTTCGGCAGGGTCCGCCATGTGCTTCCTTATCCCCAGTATTGGGGCTGCCGCTTTACCGGAAAAACCGGCGCGGAAGGGACCTACATGGGCTGCCACAGTTACCTTTGGGATCAGGTTGACAACCGGCTTTCTTCGGTGGCGCTGGGTCTGGGCCTTAAAGGGCTTGTCCCGGACACGCTTGCCAAATCATGGGACATACTGGGAACCATAACGGCGGAAACCGCCGCGCGCACCGGCCTGGCACCTGACACCATTGTTACCATGGGCATTCACGATTCCAATTCATCCCTCCTTCCCCATTTTGCCAAAAAAGGGGAAACGGGATTTCTGCTCAACTCGACGGGAACCTGGTGCGTGAGCATGAACCCTGTCAAAAAATACGGATTCGCCCCGGAGGAACTGGGGAAGGTGGTGTTCTTCAACATCTCCGCCTTCGGGACGCCCGTCAAGACCTCAATATTTCTCGGCGGCCAGGAGTTCGACATCTGGTCAAAAATCCTCATGAACCTGCACGGGCGGGACGACTTTCCCCCCTACGACAGGGAATTGTACCGGTCTGTACTGAAAGAAAAACGCGCCTTCCTTTTGCCTGAGCTTACCCCCGGTACGGGGCAGTTTCCTCATTCAAGACCCAGGCTTGTGGAAGACGGAAAGGAATATCCTTTCGCGGAAATTTCCGCCCTGGAAAGGGGAGGCGCGTCAAAGAACGGCGATCTTCCCGGCGGCCTTCCGCCCTGCTTCGGCAGCTATGAAAAGGCGTTTGCCGTGCTCCGCATTTCGCTGGTAATGCAGTCGCTTACCGCCCTGGAACGGACCGGCCTTGTTCCCGGAGCCGAAGTGTACACCGAAGGCGGTTTCAGAAAAAACGAGGCCTACAACGCGCTCCTTTCGGGGGCCTTCAAAAACAACCGCATGTTTCTGACCGACATTGCCGAGGCGACGGCGTTGGGCGCGGCGATGACGGCGAAGACGGCCCTTACCGGAAAGGGCCCGGCCGATCTTGCCCGTGATTTTAACGTTGATTACCGGGAAGTACCCAAGGCCGAAACGCCCGAGCTGTTTCCCTACCGGGAAGCCTGGCTCGCATATACGGAATAACATGGCTCCCCTTTACTCCTTCATAATCGTCGATGATGAGCCGGAGATTCGGGAGGGGATTCGGGACACAATATCCTGGGAGGAGCTGGGCTTTTCCTTTGCCGGAGACTGCGGAAACGGGTTCGAGGCGCTGGAACTGGCGGAGCGCATTCTTCCCGACGCGGCCCTCGTGGACATCAACATGCCTTTCATGGACGGGCTTGCCTTTACCGACCGGCTCCGGGAAATTTCTCCCCTTACGCGGGTGCTTGTCATTTCCGGTTACGACGATTTTGAATATGCCCGCAGGGCGATGCGGCTTTCCGTCTATGATTACATCGTCAAACCGGTAACGCCCGGAGAACTGCGGGCCGTGCTGGAAAAACTGCGGGCGACACTGGACGCCGAACGGACGGAACGGCTCAACCTGGAACTGATAAAGAAACAGCTTGCCGAAAGCCTTCCCATGCTCAGGGAGCGTTTCCTTGCCCGCCTTGCCGGGGGAAAGCTCCCCGCCGGGGACGGAACGGGGGAGCGTCTGCGGGAGCGCCTTGCCTATTTCAGCCTGCCCATTCCCCATGAAGGGGCCGCCTATCAGTGCCTCGCGCTTGACCAGCTTTCCCATACAGAACCTTCCCGTGAAAATGAATCCATGACAGGGGAACACTTCGACATAGACCTGCTTACCCGGCGGAACATTCTGGAAGAGATCATGAGCCGGGAGGCGGGCCCGGTGGAGGGAATCCCCTTCAGGGACGACGCGGACCGGCTTGTTATTCTCCTGTGGGGAAAAGGCATGTCGTGCGCCGGCGTGTACCGGGCCGGCCTCAAGGCCGCCGAGGGAATCTGCCGGGAGCTTGCCGCCCTGGGGTTCCGCGACACCGCGGCGGGAGTCGGGGAGGCGGTGGAACACATTGAGGGAATAGGCGTTTCCTGCGAAACCGCGTCGGAAGCCCTCGCCGCCGCCCTCCTTCGGGGAGAAGCGGGGGCGGGCGCATGGCGGGAGCTCATGGGAAAACGGGGGAAACAGGATAGCCGCGCCTGTGATCAGAATCAGAAGTGGGGGCCGAAGATTGTTTCTGCCCTCAAAACGGGCGGACGGGACGAGGCCGTGCGCTGCGTTGAGGACATGATGGACTATTTCAGGCAGGCCCCCTTTACCCCCGGCGAGTACCGCCTGAAGTGCGCGCTGGTTCTGGCGGCCGTTATGCAGGGGCTTGAAGACATGGACGTTCCGGCGGAGGAAATTTTTCCCCATTCCCAGGACCCTTTCGGGGAACTCCGGGGCATAACAAAACTCGACGACATCCGCGCATGGCTTACGGATCTGGTAAGAACTGTCTGCGGCTATACCGCCGCCCGGCGTGACAATTTTGCCAGGGTAAAAGTGAGGGAGGCCCTTGAGTACATCGAGACCAATTACGGAGACCCGGATCTTTCCCTGCAGGGACTCTGCCGGAAACTGGACATCAGTTCCAGCTATTTCAGCGCCTGCCTTAAAAAACATCACGACAGGAGTTTTGTGGATGAGCTTACCGCCGTCAGGATGACGAAGGCCATGGAGCTTTTGCAGACCACGGATCTTCTTACCTACGAGATCGCTTCCCGGATAGGATTCCGCGACGCCCATTACTTTTCCCTGAGTTTCAGGAAATTCGCCGGAGTGACCTGCACCGAGTACCGGAACAGGAGCGTTTATGCCGCGGAGTAACAGCCGCCGCTTTCACAGCATACAGGTGGACATAGCCATCGCGTTCGCGGCATTGTCTGTCGCCATAATCGTGGCGGCTATTCTTATCGCCTTTACCGTAACCGAAGAAAGCGCCCGCCAGTCTTCCCGCCGCTACACGCGGGAACTGGTCAGGCAGATAACAAACAACATCGAATTCTACATAGACTACATGGACTCTGTCTCTTCCATTATAGAGGCCAGTCCCGATGTTCAGGAATATCTCCGCGCCGCCCCCGGCAGCGGCGGGCCCACGGGCGGAACTGCCGCCCCGGACGATCCCGCGGCCGCCGGCGTCCGAGGGATCCTCAGAACGTTGACCAACGCCCGCAACGACATCTCCCTTATCGCCCTCTTTGACGGCGGCGGTGGCTTCATCACCGCCGACAGCGGCAGCGTCCTCAATCCCTTTACCGAGCTTCAGATGCAGTCCTGGTACAGCGGGGCAAAGAACGTCCTGGACGGTTCCCTCATTTCCCCTTCCCACGTACAGAACATTATCGCCGACCGTTACCAGTGGGTCATATCGCTTTCGCGGGAACTTGCCGATCCTGAAAGCGGCCAGAGCCTTGGCGTGCTCCTTGTGGATCTGAATTACCGGATCATAGAGCAAATCTGCGGATCCATAGAGCTGGGAAGGCGCGGTTATATTTTTATCGTGGACCGGAACGGGGACATCGTGTACCACCCGCAGCAGCAGCTTCTTTACGGCGGCCTTAAAACCGAAAACATCAGGCGCGTTATCGAAGGAAAGGAAGATTACTTTTCCGGGGACAACGAGGACAGGGAAAAATTCTACAGCGTCGAAACCATGCCGCTTACGGGATGGAAAGTGGTGGGGGTCAACTACCGCAGCGAATTTGTCGAAGGAAGGGACGCGGTCAGGGCAACCTACACATTCTGGGGACTCCTTTTCCTCGCGGCGGCCATGGGCATGTCCATCGTCCTGGCGCTGCGCATCTCGCGGCCCATACGGCAGCTCCGCTCCTCCATGCGCGCCGTCGAGCAGGGCAGCTTTGACATCAGGGCCGACATACGATCCTCCAACGAGATTGGGGAACTGGGCAAGGATTTCAACATCATGATAGGCGAGATCAAAAACCTCCTCGCACGCGTCACGACCGAGCAGGAACAGAAACGGAAGAGCGAACTCAAGGCCCTGCAAATGCAGATAAATCCGCACTTCCTCTACAACACACTGGATTCCGTTATCTGGATGGCCCAGAGCGGCAAACAGGACGAAGTTATCGCCATGAGTTCGGCGCTGGCCCGGCTCTTCAGGCTTTCGATCAGCAAGGGAAAAGAGATTATCGACGTGGCCTCGGAACTGGAACATGTGCGAAGCTACCTTACCATACAGAAGATACGCTACAAGGACAGGCTGGACTACAGCATCAACGTTGATGAAGACATCATGTCCTGCCGCATCGTAAAGATCATCCTGCAGCCACTGGCGGAAAACGCCATTTACCACGGGATAAAAAACAACTCCGCCGCGGGCACGGTTCGCATATCCGGCCGGAGGACCCACGATGGGATGATCCTCCAGGTGCGCGACGACGGCGCCGGTATGGACGGAGAAGCACTTGAAAAACTGCGGCGCGTGCTTGAGGCAGACGGCGGGGCGGACCGCGCCCATTCTGAAAGGGGAGTCGGCGTTCACAATGTGGACGAGCGGATCAAACTCTACTTTGGCAGGGAATACGGCCTTGAATTTGAAAGCGGGGAAGACGAAGGAACCGTCGTGACCATACGGCTTCCCGCCGTAAGGGAGGGTGAATCATGACAAAAACGCGGCCCTTTATTATCCCGCTTGTGCTTCTCGTTATACTTCTCGCGGGAAGCGTTATCATCCTTCTTGTTACCCGTCCGCCCCGCGTCCGGGAAATCAGGGTTACGGCGGTGATAAAAGCCATAGCCAACGATTCCGAATTCTGGGAAGTGGTGAAGACGGGACTGCGGGCCGGGGCGGACGAATTCGGCGTGCGGCTTGACATACAGGGCCCCTGGGCCGAAAGCGACATTGAAGGGCAGATCAGGATCACCGAAGACATACTGCGAAACCAGCCTCCCGACGTGCTGATACTGGCGGCGGCCGATTTCAGGCGGCTTGTGCCCGTGGTGGAGCGGGCCGCCGCCGCCGGTATACGGATCGTGACCATGGATTCGGGCGTGGACAGCCGGCTGCCTGAAACTTTTGTCGCCACCAATAACGCCGAAGGCGGCGGCGTCACGGCCGCCGAAATGATGCGCATTCTGGCGCCGGGCCGGAAGCTCGCCATCATCAACCACGTGCGCGGCGCCACTACCGCCATGGAGCGGGAAACGGGCGCCCGGCGCGCGCTGGAGGCCGACGGCCGCTACCCCGTCGTGGGGACATGGTTCACCGACAACTTCGAGGAAAACGCCTACGCCATTACGGAGCGTCTTCTTGCCGATTATCCCGATCTGGGGGGCATACTGGCGATGAACGAAGTATCCACCGTCGGCGCCGCCCGCGCGCTCAGGGACGGAGGCGCTGCGGGACAGGTGCGCCTTGTCGGCTTCGACAGCTCTCTTTCGGAAATCCAGTTTATCGAACAGGGGATTATTGCCGCCACCGTTATCCAGAAACCCTTCAACATGGGCTATCTCGCCGTCCGCGCCGCCCGCGAAGCGGCGCTGGGCCTTCCCCTGCCCGCGTTCGTGGACACAGGCTCCGTATTGATAACGGCGAAGAACCTTTACGAGCCTGAAAACCAGAAGCTGCTTTTTCCCTTTGTGGAATAGGCGCCCGAAACGCGGGCGCGGTCATGTGACAAAATGAAGGGAATTGGCATGTTGAAACGTGAAGGTAAAGTTTTTGCCCCCAATTTCATTTTATGATTCGAGGCATAACACGTTTAATCGCTCCGCATTTTGTATCTATCGCCGTTGTTCCGGCGGCAAGCGCCCTTTCATAATACCATTCTTTATACTCTAAAAGTTCCACATAATTTTTCAGTTCTTCCAACTGTTTTTTAACGAGATTTTTCTGCTTTTTGATACACTCAAAACGCTCTGCAATGGTGGAGTCGCCTTCCATGGCCCATTCTATATACTGCCGTATTTCTTTTATCGGCATACCGGTGTTTTTTAGCGTGACTATCGTATCAAGCCACTTGAAATCAGAATCCTTGAAAACCCGCGCGCCGTTCCGGTTACGCTCGACAAACGGAAACAAACCTTCCTTGTCGTAATAGTGCAGGGTATAAACCGTGATGCCCATCTTTTCGGCTATCTGGCTTGCGGTATAGGTCATCATGTCTCCCTGATGAAAAAATCCACCGATTTTCAAAAAAAGTCTTGACATAGAGTATACTCTATGTTCGATAGTAGAGCAAGCCGCAAAATCTGCGGTAAAAAGATAAAGAGGAGCATTTCCCAAAAACTGAAGTTTTGGGAAAGCCTCGGAGACAAGGGTAACGCTGATTAACTTGTGGCTAATCAGCGTTACCCTATGATTTTTCTCGTTTTCCTGCGGAAAACTGCGAAAAATCGACATTAAAGTAGCACTGATTTATTCGCATTCGAATAA
>JAIRXH010000080.1 GCA_031268385.1 Treponema sp.
ATTAACTTTGACGCTAATCGCGTTGCCCTATTGTTTTTCTCGTTTTCCTGTGGAAAACTGCGAAAAACCCACATTAAAGTAGCACCGATTTATTCTCGGTTGAATAAATCAGTGCTTCCTTAGGATAATAAACCATGAACGTTTATCGCATACGGCCCTTGGGGGCGGCCTTTTTTCTCGCCGGGATCCTCCTTGTTTCCTGCGCTTCCGCGCCGGCGGAGGTCGGGGAAAAAATTTCGGAGCAGCCTCCGGCGTCATTCCTGCCGCTGGTTTCGGGCTGGTATCTTTACGAATTTGAACGGACCTTCAAGGGCATTGAGGATGAGTATACCTTCGCCCAAAGCACGGGGATGCCGATGGTGGAAGAAGTTACCGTGCGGCAGAGCGGAACCGTTACCTACTGCGAGGAAGGGGTGCTCCACGATCCGGTCCTTGACATGTACCTGTCCGTAGACGGGGATGGCCTGATTCACAGCATCGAAAACCCCACCGTTTCGGGCGCCCTGTCGGAAAACGGCGCTTTTTTCTGGAGCGGCCTTTCGGAACAAAACGGCCGGACGAACCATGTGGCGGTCAAAGGCTCCCTCATCTCCCTTCCCCCGCCGTCCAGGGGGGACAGCCGCTACGACGGCCTGTATCACCTGACTGATACAGGGACGGGCCGGGAGCAGCTTGCCCTGATAAAAGACGGCTTCTACACATGGACCTACATCGACGGGGAGGAAGCGGGCTTTACTCCCTGGCCCACCCTGATACGGCCCGACGGTTCCTTCGGCTTTGATATGGAATGGACTACGGTGCTGGAAATGGGGGATTCCAAAGCGGATTATTCCACCGGGTTTACCGCGGAGGGGAGAATCGATCCCGCGTCCGGAATCAGCCTGGAAGTTCTGTCCCACACCGCGGGGGCGGCGTCGGGCGGCGGCGAACGCCCTGAAATTTACACCGGCGTCATGGCTCTGGCCGCCGAGTTTTCCAATGAACAATTTCCCGTGGATGTAACGGCGGCCCTGCCCGCCGCTATAGCGGTCGCGAAAGAATCGCCCGCCCCGGACTGGTCAGGGTATCCCGCATGGTATCTCAATCCTCCGGTCCGGGGGAACGCCGTTTTCGGCGTGGGGCAGAAAACCTTTTCCGTCCGGGATACGGCCTTCGCTATGGCGGAAGCCGCCGCCGCGGCGGACATTGCCCTCAGGCTCCGTATGCGGATAGAAAGCCGTATCGAAGAAGCGGAAAACAGCTTTGGCCGCCGCGCCGGGTCGGTAATCAACGTTGAAGCCATGGAAAGAATTCCTTACCGGGTCGCCGAGCGGATCTACCGGGAAGAAACCGGAACGGCCTTTGTGCTTTTGGAACTGGATCTTTAACCGGCTGTTAACCGGACGCGGTCAAAAAAGCGCGCCTTTTAATGCGCGGCCAAAGAAGCGCGCCGTTTACAGCAGGGTTTCCAGTTCTTCCACCAGCCGGCCGAATGTTTTGCACGCCGCCTCGACGGGCTCGGGAGAGGACATGTCCACCCCGGCGATTTTAAGCGACTCTATGGGAAAGCGCGAGCCCCCGGATTTCAGAAAACTGAAGTAATCGCCGCGTTCCCGTTCCCCGCCCTGTACGACCCGTTCGGCCAGGGCCAGGGCGGCTGAAATGCCCGTCGCGTATTTGTACACGTAAAAGGCCCGGTAGAAGTGGGGAATCCTTAAGGCCTCCAAATCACTTTCGCTCTCCAGGATCATGGCGGGGCCGAAATATTTTTCCAGCAGCTTCCGGTATTCGCCCCTGAGCACATCCACGGTGAGCGGGGTGCCGCCTTCTTCAAGTTCGTGGGTGATCTTTTCATATTCGGCAAACATCGTCTGGCGGTACAGGGTGGCAAGAATTTCATCGGCCCGCCTGGAGAGGAGCCATGTCTTCATCATCGCCGACGGGGCGGTTTTGACAAGATACCTGAAGAGCAGTTCCTCGTTAAAGGTGCTTGCGACTTCGGCTTCGAAGATCGTGTAATTGTAATGCGTGAAAGGATTCGATTTCGCCGAATAAAGGGAGTGCATCGAGTGTCCTCCCTCATGGGCCATGGTGAACACGTCCCGTATGCTGTCGTCCCTGTAATTCATCAGTATGTAGGGAAGGCCGGTGTAGCTTCCCGATGAAAACGCCCCCGAACGTTTTCCCCTGTTTTCATAGCGATCCGCCCAGCGGCCGAGCAGCCCGGCACGGAGCGTTTCCACATATTCGCCGCCCAGCGGTTCAAGGGCCCCGGAGACAAGATCCACCGCTTCTTCCCATGTGGTCCTTTTTGCCGCGTCCCTGACCAGGGGGGCGTAGACATCGTAGTGGCGGAACTCGTCAAGGCCCAGAATTTTTTTCCGCAGGCTGTAGTAACGGTGAAGGGGGGCGAGGTTTTCGCTTACCGAAGCGATAAGGTTGTCGTACACCGTTTCGCTTACGCTGTCGGGGAACAGGGACGCCGCGCGCGCCGAAGGAAAGTTCCGTATCCTCGCGTGTATCACATCCTGCTTGACCGAACCGGCGTAGAGGCCCGCCAGCGTATTTTTGTGGGCGTCGAAGGTTCCGTAAAAAAGGCTGTACGCGTCGCGGCGGAGATCGCGGACGGGACTTTCCATGAAGAGGGACCATGTTGACTGGGTAAGGGGCCGTTTTCCTTCGGGAGTATCGACGCTTCCGAAATTCATGTCCACGTTTGTCAGCACCGAGAAAACATCGTGCAGCGATCCTTCTCCTTCCGCGTGGAGGGCGGTGATCCGCTCTTCCCCCTCGGCGAGTATGTGGGGCTTGAAGCGGAGTACGCGTCCCAGGTATACGCGGTAGTCGGCGGTGCGGGGATGATCAAGGAAACGCCGCATGTCGCCGTCCGGAATTGCCAGCAGTTCGGGATTCTCCCATGAGGAGGACGCCTCCGCCTTTGCCGCGGCCATGGTGAATTTTCCCGTCATGGTTCTTGCCGCGCCGGATCCTTCGTCTTCACTCTGGCGCAGGCTGCTGTAAACCCCAAGCCTTTCGGCGAGAATGCCAAGATTCTTTGAGAAGTCAAGATAATCCGCGAGGGACTCCGCCGATTTTCCGAGCGTGCCCTGGAATGAGGAAATACGTTCCGCCGTTTTTTCGTAGAGGGCAAGGCCCGTCTGCCATTCTTCATCGTCCCTGAAAAGCGATGAAAGATCCCAGGTGTTTTCCGTCTTTACTTCGGAACGAAAAGGAACATGTGTATCGGTCATTGAAACTCCCCTGCCCGCGTGCGGCTGATCCTGTATACTTCGAGATTAGCGTCAAGAAAATCGGTGAATACAAGCATGGTTCCGCCGGGAGAGACGGCAAGCCCCGTGGGCTGGTTTCGTCCCCAGATCTTTTCCTCAACGGAAAGATCGTCCGCGGAAAGAACATAGACGGCGCCGAATTCGGGTCCGGGCCTGGTGTAGTCTTCGGGGTTGTTCCTTCCCCGTGACGAGGCGATGATCCTTTTGCCGTCCGGGGTAAGAACGATGGTGTTGATGTTGGGACCCACGCGCCTTTCTTCAAGAGGCTTCCCCGACGCCGCGTCAAGTATGCATACGGTTCCCCGCGCCATGTCGGAAACATACAGCATTCCGCTTCTGTACATGACATGACGCGCCGCTCCCCCGCCTTCGTGAAAACGGTACGACGAAACAACTTTTTTCGCGTTCATGTCTATTACGTCGATTAGAGGCCCGTCGTAAATTGCCGCGTAAAGAAATTTTCCGTCGTCCGAAAAGGCCATGCCTCGGGGAATGCCGCTCACCGGAATGAGCGCGGAAACTTCCTTTGTGTCCGAATTGAAGACGCTTATGTTTTTTGAAAGCCAGTTGGAAACCGCGGTTGTCTCTCCGTCCGGGCTCTGGACTATTACTTTCGGCATTACTCCGCCCGTGGAAACTCCCCTTGTGTACGCGAGGGTGTCAAGATCGTACATATGGACCCTGTTTTCTTCCATGTTTGAAACCCAGAGCTCGCGTCTTTTTTCGTCGATCATGGCTTCGACAAAGCCGCTTGCCCCGCTTCCCGGTACGGCAAGCCGCCGTTCAAAACGCGGGACGGACGCGGAAAGGTCCGGCTCGACGCGGAACACGTCGACGCCGTGCTGGCCCAGGAGCGGCACAAAGATGCGCCTTCCATCGGGCGAAAAGTACGCGCTTTTGGGCTGGACTCCCGTGGGAAGCTCCGCGATTTTTTCAAAGGCGCTGTTTTCCCTTTCCAGCTTGATCTCAAGCTGTCCCTTTTTAAGAAGGGCGTCAATGCCGCCCGATTGCAGCCTGATTTCCCTGTACCCCTGGGCGGCAAAGGATACTACGCCCCCGCCTTGCGTTTCCGGTCTTTTTTCAACAACATAAACGGCCGTTCCGCCTTCCGCGTTTTGCCCCCCGAGCACCTCGCCGTCAAAGGAGACGGTCATGCCGGGGGGAGCCGCCTTGAGCGTGAAACGGAAGGGAAACTCCGGTTCGGGAAGAGGCGGCCCGGCCGTATCTACAGCCGTGTCCACCGCGCCGGTTGTGTCTGCGGCCCCTTCCGGCGTATTCGCCGCCGCTGTGGCCGCTTCCGGTATATCCGCCGCGCCGTCCGTATTCACGGCCGCCTCCGCCGCCGGCGTGTCCGCCGCCCTGGAGGCGGCGGAACGGGGCCCGCAGGCCGCCGCCAGCGCGGTACAACAGAGAACAATGGCGACTGTGATCTTCATGCCCGTATCGTTACCCCTGTCCGGAATTTCCTCATGAAAACAGTATACAAAAACAGGGTACCATCCGCAATGCGTGATATGGACAAACTTCCCCAAAACAGGCATAATCGGGGAAAAGTATGAAAAAGAACAGTTTGTTTCTGTCGCTGCTGTTATGTGTCACGTTCAGTATATATCCCGAAAAAATAAACGAGGAAGGGAAACAACTGATATTCGGATGGATTTTCGCGGAGGAAGATACCGCCCTGCAAACCAATATCGCCATAGAGGCGGCGTTAAAATACGCGGAAGCCGCCAGGTATCAAATGAACTCGTATGAGCGGTACTCCCCGTCATGCAAAATGGAATTATACAGGGAGAACGCCGCGTACTATGACGGAGACGCCGGTGTTTACGTTTATATAAACTCAGGAGATTCCGTCGATTACCATGACAGATATATCGAGATTAGTTTTTATTTGTATAATGCGTATAACGGATTTCTTGAAAAATATCTTCTGGTAATATATTACAACAACTATAACTGGCTGGAAAAAAACAACGGCCCAAAAGAACTGGCGCTGCTGGAAAGGGGCGGACCGGCGTTCGACTTCTTTGTTTCCGCAATGAAAAAGTTTGGCCGCTAGGGTAACGCTGATTTAGGGGATCCACCGGCGGCTCATCGACGTTCCTCTTTCTTGTTATCCGCCTGTTTTCATGTTATAATTGCCTCATGGTTATTGAACGGCGGGTAGAAATTCCGGCGGATCATCGGCTTCATTTGGATATTCCCCCCGAATTTCCCGCGGGAAAAACCGCCACGGTCATTGTCCTCGCGCCGGGGGACATACAAGAGGCAACGCCCCGCCGCCTGACTCCCTCGGAAGCCATCAAGTATTGCCGGGGCCTTGCCAAACGGCTGGGATGCACCCTGACCAGCGGTGACTTCCTTGAACAGCGGCGCAAAGACCGGGAGCTTGAGGAAGCGCACTACCGGCGGCTGTACCCCCCCAAGGATAACCGGGATTGAGTTATCTCCTGGACGCCTGCGCCCTGATTGCCTGGCTTGACGAAGAAAAAGGCGAGGGTTATGAAGCGGTTGACGCCTTGTTTGAACAGGCCGAATCGGAGAAAATCATCATCCGTATAAGCGTTGTCAATCTTGTCGAAGTGCTTTACCACTTTATAAGGGATATGGGGCAGGAAATCGCCGGACAAGTCATGCAGGGCGTGGCCGATCTTCCTATTGAGGTACTCGATACCGTCAGCCCCGCGATCTGCCGTGAAACCGCCCGCTTCAAGGCAAACTATTCCATGTCGCTGGCGGATTGTTTCCTCTGCGCCACGGCGAAGAATCTTTCCGCGGCTATCGTAACAAAAGACAAGGAGATTCGGGCGGCGGAACAGGCGGAATCGCTTGCTGTTTTGTGGATTGAATGAACCTCCCCGCGCCCCAGACAAAAACCCGAAAGGGTTTTTGTCACGGGACAATCGTGCTCACAATATCGCCGAAGTCCCCTTTGACCCCTTCGCGCTCGATTTCCCGGCGGCCGGCCATGTAGATCCGCGCGCCCCTGTCGCCTTCCTCGAAGGTGAGGATAAGGGGGCTTTTGGTGTCAAAGGCCGATTCGATGAGGTCTTTTTCGATGTTCTTGGGGACAAAGC
>JAIRXH010000046.1 GCA_031268385.1 Treponema sp.
CCGCCACCGGGGAAGCCGGGAAAGAATCTTCGCCCCCGTCTTCGGCGCGCCCCCCTTCGCCGGCGCGTACATGACCGACATCGTCAAAGACTGCCCCTTCTCCACCACCGCAGAAGTCCTGGACTACCTGAAAGCGGACACAGCCGCCCTTGACCGGAACGTCAAAACCCTGGTCAAAGAACTTGCCGCCTTAGGCCCGGTGGGAAAGGTCATCCTCATCGGCGGGGCCGCGGAAACCATCTGGAAATGCTGCCTGGAACTTGACCCCTACGCCGCATACTGCATCACCCATTTCGCCGCGCGGGGCCGCCGCTTCCAGGAGGAGGCCCCCGGCGAGTTACGGAAAATCAAGGAAACCCCGGCGGCGGCCTAAGAGCGTTCGCAAGGGTGCCTGGCACTGTTTAGCTAGACAAAGGGCCAAAGGCCCTTTGTCACGCCGGCCTGGAATGATTCTACGCCGGCTTCAAACGGTTCTACGCCGGCGTGGAATGATTCTACGCCGGCTTGAAACGATTCTACGCCGGCCTGGAATGATTCTACGCCGGCCTGGAACGGTTCTACGCCGGCTTGGAATGGTTCCACGCCGGCGTGGAATGGCTCCACGCCGGCTTCAAGCCGTCCGGAGCCTGGAGTTTTGCGGTTACAAACAACAAAGCGCCTTCAAACAGCGCTTTACCGCCGCAAAACTCCCCAGCTGTCCGCCTGCGGCGGACAGCAAGGGTGCCTGGCACTGTTTGCGCGGCAAAAACCACCCGGCGAAGACCAACATATCATATAAGGAGTGAAACATGAGCGGAAAAAATTACATCCCCGTTAACGACAAGGATTTCGACATCTGGTTCAAGAACCTTACCCAGTACGTAAACGCCAAGACGACAGGCCAAAGCCCCGAATGGACCCACATTCCCGCCTCGGAAGTGACCCTCCTCGCCGACACGTACGCCGCCTGGTACACGGTCTACGTCGTCACCCTGAAACCCCACACCCCCGCCGAAACCCTTGCCAAGGACGAAGCGCGGGAGGCCGCCGAGGACGTTATCCGCCCCTTCGTCGGCCAATGGTTGATGTGGAAACAGGTAACGAACAAGGAACGCGAGGAAATGGGCCTTCATAACCCCAATCCCCGCCGCGACCAGATCCCCGCGCCCACCACCGTGCCGGAACTCGAACCCCGCGCGGGGGTCCCCCGGCAGATCGTCGTCGATTACCGCGACAAGGGCAGCTCCCACCGCGGCAAGCCCGCCGATGTGCACGGCTTGGAGCTGCGATGGGTCAAGGCGCCTCCGGGCTTTGTCCCCAAGAACATCGAAAAAGACCTCATCGAATCGGCCTTCGACACCAAAAGTCCCCTTATCCTCACCTTCGAAGAAGGCGACAGGGGCGCGCGGATCTACATGGCCGGCCGCTGGGAAATCGAGCGCGAAGGGGTCAAAGGGGAATTCGGCGACATCGTGAGCGCCATTGTCCCGTAAGAATAACCACGGACGGCACCAACCATACGGCCAGGATGAAAGGACACCATATACATTTACCAGGGGTCCTGTCAGGGGTACAAGGTCCTCCTTGCGGAGGACGCTTGTACCCCTGCCACCCCCTTGGGAAATCAGCGGGTGTCCTTTCACGCCGCAGGGGGGGCCGGCTCTTTCTGAACAGAAGGGTCTGAAAAGAGGCCCCGATAAAGGTGACAGGGGGGTGGCGGTGGAAAAAACATGGGAGGGGCCCCCGGAGGGCCCCGTGTTTTTTCCACCGCCAGGACCCCCAGGCGTGTTTTACAGGGCCTCTTTTCCTTCTTCGACTTGGCGGTGAATTTCCTCTCCCGTCCGTTCTCCCGTCTGCCAGCTCAAGCAGAAGCAAAACTTCGGCTTGAGCCCTTGACAAATATCACCCCGCAATGGTAGCCCTACAACATGCAGGCGGTAATTTTGGCGGCGGGCATGGGCAGCCGCCTGGGAAAGTACACCCGGAACAACACAAAGTGCATGCTCGGGATAAACGGCCGCACCCTCATCGAGCGGGCCCTTGACGCGCTGGACGCCGCGGGCATACGCAAATGCTTCATCGTGGCAGGGTACGAGAAAGACAACCTTATCGGCTTTGTCGGCAGCCGGTACAAAAACATCGGCATAACCTATATCATCAACGACATTTACAACAAAACCAACAATATCTATTCGCTGTACCTTGCCAAAGACCGCCTTCTGGAAGACGACACCATCCTGCTTGAAAGCGACATAATCTTTGAAGACCGCATCATCGGCGATCTGATCCGGCGCCCCGAACCGACCCTGGCGGTAGTCGCCCGCTACGAATCCTGGATGGACGGAACCGTCGTCCAGATCTCGGGCGGCAATGTCATCACCCAGATTATTCCAAGGAAATTCTTCAGGTACGATCAAAAGGAATCGTATTACAAGACGGTGAACATCTACAAATTTTCCAGGGACTTTCTGCGGAATTCCTACGTTCCCTTTCTTGACGCCTATTCAAAGGCCATGGGCAGCAATGAATATTACGAGCAGGTTCTCAGGGTAATCGTGGCGCTGGACAAAAGCGAACTTAAAGCCATGGTCCTGGATGATCACAGGTGGTATGAAATTGACGATGTCCAGGACAAGGATATTGCGGAAACGATCTTCTGCGATGATCCGGATGAACAATTCCGCCTCATAGGCCGGCGTTACGGCGGCTATTGGCGCTTTCCGAAAATGCTGGATTTCTGTTATCTCGTTAACCCCTATTTCCCCACCGTACAGATGCGGAACGAAATGGAGGCGTGTTTCAGGGATCTGCTTACGGAGTACCCCTCCGGCCTTGACGTGCTCAACCTGCTTGCCGGAAAAATGTTCAACATGGAAGCGCCGCATATCCTTGCCGGCAACGGGGCCTCGGAGCTTATCCGCGCGCTCGCTCCCCTTGTCAGGGGCAAGACGGGCATTGTCTATCCTTCTTTTAATGAATACGCCGAAAGTATCAAAACGGAAATAGTTCCCCTCTATCCCGATAACATATCCTACACCGCGGACGATCTTGCCGCCTGGTCGGAACGCTGCGACAACCTGCTCCTTATTAACCCCGACAATCCTTCGGGCAATTATATCGGGGAACCTGAACTGCGGCGCCTTCTTCGTTTTCTGGGGGACAGGGGAAAGACCCTTATTCTTGATGAATCCTTTGCCGATTTCAGCGGCGCGGAAAACTGCTCCCTTCTTTCCGGGGAAACGCTGGCCGCTTTTCCCAATCTTGTCGTTATTAAAAGTTTGAGCAAGAGCTACGGCATTCCGGGCATACGGCTGGGTGTCCTGGCGTCGGGAAACGCCGGTCTTGTCGCACAGGTCCGCGGAAACCTTCCCATCTGGAACATCAATTCCTTTGCCGAATATTTTCTGCAGATTATGGGAAAATACACGGGGGACTACCGCGCCGCCTGCCGCCTCATTGCGGAAGAACGGGACCGTTTCGGCGCGGAGCTTGAAAAGACGGGTCTCTTTACGGTGTACCCTTCGCGGGCGAATTATTTTTTGTGCAGGCGCCGTAACGGTACCGCACGGGAACTGGCGGTGTACCTCCTTGCCCGCAATGTCTTTATCAAGGATCTGTCCGGCAAACAAGGCCTTGACGGTCCGTCCTGGCTAAGGCTTGCCGTCAGAAACAGGGCCGATAATGACACGCTGATTGAAAAGCTCTCGCGGTTCGGCGGCGCTTCCTCATGATCCTCTACGATCCTTCCCTTGTCACAAACTGCCGCGATTACGGCATCATGCTTCCCATTTCTCCTTCCAGGGGGGAAAAAATACTTGAATTTCTGGATGTGGTTCCCGAAAGGCCCGAAAAGGCGGACAGTCTTGTTACCAGGGAAGACATTGAGCGGGTCCACGACAGGAATTTTGCCGCCGCCCTGTACGGGGACGCGCCTGAGGGCGCGCGGGCGCTTGAAAAGGCCCTGCTCCAGGCGTATGAACTCATTGACGCCGAAGGAAAGCCGCATCGCTACGAGCCGGAAAAGGCGGTAAAGCCCCTGGGCGGACTTTTTGACGCCATACGGGCCCAGTCCGCCGGAACCTATCTTGCCTGCCGTATGGCCCTTGAAAAGTCGTTCTGCTATTACCTGGGCGGCGGTATGCATCACGCGCGGTACGATTACGGGACGGGGTTCTGCCTGATAAACGATATTATGATTGCCGCGGGGAAAATTCAGGCGGAAGGACGCGCCGGCCTCCTGTGGATAGTAGACGTGGACGCTCACAAGGGCTGCGGAACCGCCGAATTGATCCGCCTTGCGCGGGAACGGGGCGATCTGGGCGGCGGTTCTTCCCGTGAAATGTTGAGCCTTTCCATACACATGGCCGGAGGCTGGCCCCTTGACGCGGAAACCCTTGCCGGCGCCGCGCCGGGACGGGCGCCCCTTGTCCCCTCCGATGTCGAAATCCCCCTGGAGGCGGGAGGGGAAGGCCGCTACAGCGCCGAACTGGAACGGGGGCTCCGCGGACTGGAGGAGCTTTCCGCCGCGCGCGGGCGGGGCATTCCGGATCTTGTCATTGTGGTGGACGGGGCCGACCCTTACGAGCATGACGGCCTTCCTTCAAGCGCCCTCCTCAGGCTGACTCTTGAACAGTGTGTTGAGCGGGACATGCTTATATTTCGTTATCTTTCGGAACGGAACATCGCTTCGGCGTGGATCATGGCCGGCGGTTACGGGGAGCGGGCCTGGGAACCCACGGCCCATTTTCTGCGCGCGGCTACAGGAACAAATGCGTCCCGAAGGTATCAATGAGCGCCAGAACCCCCAGCGCCGCGGTGTATATGGCGAAGATGATCAGGGAACGTTCCCGGATTATTTTCAGCATGAGCCTGATCGAAAAAAAACCCACGACAGCCGCGGTCAGGGTTCCGGCGATAAGGGGCGCCGCCCCAATGCCGGCCGCCTCTCCCCCGGCCGCGCCGCCCGCCATGTCCTTTAACTGGAGGACCAGCGCCCCCACAATCGCCGGAATCGACAGCAGGAAGGAAAAGCGGGCGGCGAAATTCCGGTCGAGCTTCCTGAAAAGCGATCCTGAAAGGGTGGCTCCCGACCGGGAGATCCCGGGGACGATGGCTGCCGCCTGAAAAATGCCTATAACAAGGGCGTCGGACCATTTCATGGCGGTTTTTCCGTCTGCGGGAACGGCGGTTCCGGGGTTCCCGGCGTCCGCCGCCGCGTTGTTCCGGCAGGCCAATTCCGAAAGGGCCAGCATGGCCGAGGTAATGAGGAAGGCAAATCCAAGGAAAGCCCCCGATGCAAATGCCTTTTCAATATAATCCCTGAAAACCAGCGCCGCGATAACCGCCGGAAGGGTGCCTGTTACAAGATAACCGGTAAGCGGCTGTATGATACGGCGGAGTATGTCCCAAATGTCCCGTTTAAGGACGGCGAAAACGGCCGCCAGAGTTCCCACGTGAACCATAATATCGAAAAAAAGAACCGGTTCCGTGATTCCGAAAATTTTCTGCAAAAGGACAAGGTGTCCCGAACTGGAGACAGGCAGAAATTCGGTTATGCCCTGTACGGCCCCCAGTATGACGGCGGTAATAACGCTCATATGCTACTCCCCGCCTACAATACCCATACCGGCGCCCCTGTTCAAGACCACGCCGAAGAACTGTTCAAAAATTGAACAACTTTCCCTTTGTCCAGTTGTAATCAAAATTAAAATATGCTATGGTGTTCTACAGTCGTTTTGTGCGGCATTAGCAGGCTGTTGAAATAAAGAAAATTCGCGGTGAAACTGCGAATTTTCTACCTTGCAGCCTGCCAAAACAGGCGTTTAATCGGGATTTTTGACACGACTAGTGTTAAAAATCCACT
>JAIRXH010000058.1 GCA_031268385.1 Treponema sp.
GCGGAACGATCTGATTCTGAACAAGGTTTCCCTCCGGGCAATTCCGTTTTTATTCAAACGTGAATAAACCGGCGCGGCCCTAATCGTTAAGGCCCTTCAGCCGCTCCATGCGTCCGCGGTAAAAGGCCTGGCTGCCGCCGCGTGCCTCTATGGCCTTTTGCATGATCTCCCGCACCGCTTCGGCATACTCGCGCACCGAATCCGTGACGAGTTCCCCCGATTCCGTGCGGCGCACATAACGGGAAGGGTACACCGCGTCAAGGATCACGAGTTTTTCCCTGGGAAAAACCCTGCCCAGCGGGGTAAAGGGTTTTCTCCGTCCCTGGGAAAAAACCGTCACCATGGGGACGACCGGAACGTCAAGTTCGGCGGAAAGATAAAAAGCGCCGGGCCTGAATTCACGCAGTCGCTGGTTGTAGAGGTAACATTCGCCTTCAGGATAGAAAAGCCAGTAACGCTTGTAACGAAACGCCGTTTCCGCGGTGTCCCTGAGTGTTTTAAGACTGTTCCTGCCGCGCGGAATGGGCATGCCCCCAAGGAGCCGGGTAAGGGTTCCAAGGAAAGGGAATTCCACCGTCGCCTCCAGCAGGGTCTGCCATACACGGAAGGGCAGCACGGCGCCCGCCGTTTTTACCGGATCAAGAAAAGTCGTATGGTTGGCGACGAGTATGGCCCTTTTGTAACGGTAAAGAGCCCTTCTGTTTTCGTACGATGTCAAGTATTGAAAAAAGTTGAAGAGCTGCGCTATGGGCCAGACGGCGTAGAAGGTCATCGCCGAGGCGGCGCGGAAAGGAAGCGACACATCGACAAGCGGCCGTCCGTGTTTGTATGGCATGTTTCCCCCCGCCTCAGCTTACCACCCGGTCCTTCCAGAGGAAGCCCCGGCCGGAAACGGTTCTGAACCAGGACCACGCCGCCATATAGAGGAGGTTCAGGTACATAAGGGGCCACAGGAACGCGTACCACCAGTTAAGCCGCTGTCCCAGGAACATGAAGATCCACGTCAGGGTATAAAGGATGTTTACTATGATTATCTCCGTCGTCCAGGGACTCTCCTTCGCGATGCAGAAGAAAAGCAGGGGAAAGGGAAAGAAGAGAAAGAAAAATACCGCGATGGCGACAAGGAAAAGAAACAGCGTGTTTTTTCCGAGAAAATCAAAAATGTTTTTTCCTATTCCTTCCACCGCAGCCCGGTATCCCTTGTACATACGGCATTTGACCTGCTCGGAGATATTGAGGAAGCGGGTGCTGAAACCCTTCCGTTTTGTAAAGCGGGCCATGTAAATATCTTCGCTTGTTTTTTGCCTGAAATGTTCACAGCCCCCTATTGCCCTGAATACCGTGGCCCTGATGACGATAAACTGGCCTATGGCGGACGAAAAAGAACTTGACTTTGTGAAACGGTTAAGAAAAAGGGGAATGAAGAAGGCGGTAAGCATGAACATGAGGGGAACGGTTATGATCTCCCCGAAGGAAAGGAAGATCTGCCCTACATAGCCCGAGATCAGATCGGCCTTGAGGCCTTCCATGTTGGTTACCGCCCACGAGACGCTTGTGGGATTGTGAACGGTATCGGCGTCGGTAAAAAGAAGAATATCGCCCTTTGCCTTTTGGGTAAGCTGATGCAGGGCAAAAGGCTTTCCGTACCAGTCTTCGGGCAGGGGAGCACCCTTCAACACCTGCAGTCTTTTTTCGGTCTTCCCGATACGCTTGAGAATTTCATAGGTATGATCGGTTGAGTTGTCGTCAAGCGCCAGTATTTCGTAGTTTCTGTAATGCTGGTTCCGCAGCGAATTAATGCAGCGCTCTATGTTTTTTTCCTCGTTCCGCGCGGGGACAAGAACCGAAACCAGCGGACCGTCAAGGCGTTCGGGCCCCATGGTAAAACGCCACATCTCGTAGTGATTCGCCAGGGACAGGAGGAAAAAATAGGAGGTAACAATAACAAGACCGGGATAATAAAACCGGCTCAACAATTCGGCTAGTGTGCTTATACTCAACAAGACGGCTCCTTTATATTTTTCCGTAAAGGTCGCGGACATACTTGTTGGTCGGATATACTTCCAGGGATTTGAGCAGCCAGACTTTCGCGTCGGCGCCTTTTTTCTGCTGCAGGTATCCGTAACCTATGGACGAATAGACATTGAAAAGATCGTCGGGAGGCATAAGGGCCTCATTCCGCGTAAGGATATCCTGCATCATCTGTATTCCCTTTCGTATGTTGTTAAAGGGTGAAGGGGCGTAAACCCACCGGGCCGCGATCATAAAGAGGGCCGCCGTATTGCCCGTGTTTTTTTCAAGCGCCTTTTTCGCGTACTTTTCGACGTTAAGTCCGTTGGCCATGGCGTACATGGTTGAGCGGACCGCGCATGCCTGGGAAAGATTTTCCGCCAGCATCTGCCAGCCTTCGGCCGAATCGGTTATTTTAAGGGCCGCTTCCGCGCGGGCCATACCCGCGTCATAACGCGAGGCCGCCTCTTCCTTCCGTTCTTCGTACTGGTAGGCCCGGCCCATCATGTACTCCACGCGGGAAAGCATGACCAGCCGTTCCGCGCCGGACAGCTCCTCCGCCTGTGCCTTTACGTCGCGGTACAGAACGGCTACCTCGTCGGCATTCAACTTCTGCTCGTATATCGCGTCACGAAGCGGCAGAAACCAGTCCGGCAGGGATTCCGCCCCGGACGGAAGGGCGCACAGGACAAACCCGGCCCATACAAGCGCCATACATACTGTTTTTCGTTTCATTTGACCTCTTGAACTATAATGATAAATTGTGAAACATACAAGATACGACATTGAATAGACGGTATCATATAAACAAAATAAATGATAGATACAAATTGAAAAAAGTCTAAAAATTAGACTGAATTGATGAAAGCGTCCAGTCGTGGCGCGGATTTTCCGGCGAAACCGCTCCCGGCGTATCCGGCCCTTTCGGCGCCGGGTACGGCCGTACCGGACGGCGTTTTACAAAAGACTGACCGGATCAACGTCCACTTCAAGGTAGACCCGGGAATCCCTGCCCTTGTCGTATCTGGTAAGGATGGTTCCCGCGGCGCCGTGGAGGGCCCCCATGGATGGACCGCGCAGTATAAGCTGGCGGCGGTAGTTTCCCGCGATAAGGCCGATGGGACACTCGGCGGGTCCCAGCATATCCGCGCCTGGGGGCAGAAGCGGGGCGGAAAGGAACGCGACACGTTCTATGGCCTTGTCCGCCCGCCCTGGATCGCGGGAACGGACGGTAAAACGGATGAGCCGGGTATAAGGGGGAAAGCGCAGCGCCTTCCTGTGGGCCAGTTCTTCGGTGAAAAAGCCCTCCACGTCAAGTGAACAGGCCCGGGTGATGATGGGATCGCCCGATCTGAGGGTCTGTACTATTACCTTGCCGTCGGGAAAGTAGCGGCCGGCCCTGCCCGCCACCTGCACGATAAGGGAAAAAGTCCGCTCCGCGGCCCTGAAATCGGGCAGATGAAGGCCCGTGTCGGCAAACACAACGCCGACAAGGCGGACCCCCGGAAAATTGAGCCCCTTGGCCACCATCTGCGTTCCCAGCAGCACGTCCACCAGCCCCGCCCTGAACATCTCCAGCGTTTCTTCAAGGCTCCCCTTTTTTGACGTGGTATCCGCGTCGGCGCGCCGTATCCTCAAACCGGGAAAGGTACGGCGCGTCTCTTCCTCAATCATTTCGGTGCCGAAGCCCCGGAAACCTGCCTCAAGCGAACCGCAGCGGGGGCAGGCCCGGGGAGGCTCTTCCGAATAGCCGCAGTAATGGCAGACCGCCCTGTTCTTTTCCTTGTGCCAGGTAAGGGAAACGGAACAGTGTTTGCAGGAAAGTTCAAAACCGCAGGAAGGACAATGGTAAAAATAGGCGAAGCCCCGGCGGTTGAGAAAGAGTATGGTCTGCCTTCCCATGGCGGCGGTTATCCTCATTTCTTCCTTTAATTCGGCGGTGAGGCATCCGCCGGTTTGTTCCAGGCCGGCGCTTCTGATTTCGGGAAGGCTTCCCCCGGAAAGACGGCGGGAAAGTTCCAGCTTTCTTATGGTTCCCCCGTTCATGAGTTTCCAGGCCTCCGCCGAAGGGGTCGCCGAGCCCATTACCAGGGCCGCCCCGGAGGCCGAACAGCGGCGTATCGCGGTCTGTCTGGCATGGTAGCGGGGGGTGTTTCCCGATTTGTAGGAGCCGTCGTGCTCCTCATCCATGATGACAAGTCCCAAGCTGCGCACCGGGGCAAAGACCGCGCTGCGGGGACCGGCCACGATGCGCACTTCCCCGCGGCGTATGCGCATCCATTCGGAAAAGCGCGTCCCGGCGCTCATTCCCGAATGAAGCGTCGCCGCCAGGTTCCCGAAGCGTTTTCCCATGGCCTTGGCGGTCTGATGGGTAAGCGATATTTCGGGAACCAGATAGATCACCGATTTTCCCATATCAAGCGCGTATTCGGCGGAACGGAGAAAAACCTCGGTCTTTCCCGATCCGGTGACGCCGTAAAGGTAAAACATGGGCGGAAGGGGAAGGGAAGGGGGACTCTCTCCCCCCGTTTGAGGCCCTGTTCCGGGAGACGGGGGGGAAGGTGAAAGACCCGTTATGACAGCGTCAAGGGCGTGTTGCTGTTCGTCCGAAAGTTCCAGCGGTCCGGAGGGTATTTCTTCCTCATCGGGAAGGGAAAGAAAGGAATCGGCCCGCCGCCCGGAAGGGATCATGGCGGCAAGGGCCTGTCCCCTGCCGCAGAGGTAGTACGCCGCCATCCATTCCGCGAGGGCTATATCCTCCTCGTCGAAAACCTTCTCGGCGTCCACCACCCGGCGCATGGCTTTGACCGCCCCTTCGTTCACGCCGGGGGGCGGGGCTTCCCGTATTCCGGTTATATAGCCCAGCGTTTCCCGGCTTCCGAAGGGAACCATGGCCCGTTTTCCCACATCCGCCCGGAGCGGAGCCTTCTTTCCCGCCGTCCCGGCTTTTTCAACATCGCGGTACGTAAAACTCTGGTTTCCCGGAATGTCAAAAACAAGATCGAAATAGGACATTACATTCCTTTCGCGACTGTTTTCGCGTAGGCGCCGTCCAGTTCACAGAGTTTTTCGCGGAGAAGCCGCATGTCGTCCCAGGCCGGTTTCTTGAGGGCTTCATTCCGCAGAAGGGCGCTGGGATGATAGGTAGCAAGCATGGGGATGCCTTCGATACTGTGAAAACGGCCCCGGAGGCTGCCTATGGTTTCGGGGACCACGCTGCCCAGAAGCCGGTTGGCCGCGACTTTGCCGACGCACAGGATAACGCGGGGCGCGAGCAGGGCAAGCTGGCGCGTCAGGAAAGATCCGCAGGCCGACATTTCGGCGGGCAGGGGATCGCGGTTTCCCGGAGGACGGCACTTGACAACATTGGCGATAAAACAATTTTTATTCCGGTAAAGTCCTATCTGTCCCTTTGAATCCAGCATACGGTCCAGAAGCTGTCCCGCGCGTCCCACGAACGGTCTGCCTGTGTTATCCTCATCAAAACCGGGCCCCTCTCCTATGACCACCACCAGCGGATGGGGAACCCCCTCGCCGGGCACCGCGTTTTTACGGGTTTCTGAAAGCCCGCAGGCGGCGCAGGAGCGGATGTCCGCCGCAATCCGCTCAAGCGATTCAGGCTCCCGAATGTTCCCCGGCGCATCCTCCCCGGCGGGTTCTTCTTCCCGAAGAACCGTGAGATAACCGCCGCTCACGGACGCGGCGGCACGATCGAGGAAACGCCCCAGACTGTTTTTTTGTTCGGCTGTCATGTGTCAATTCAACCGGAAGACGGCCGCTAGTTCAAGGGGAAAAAGCCCAAAAAGGGAGAACCGTGTCCGGACAGTAAAAGCCCGGACACGGCCCTGTTCCCCGGACCTGGAGCCGGCGGCACGGCCCTGTGCCTGACGGCGTCCCCTTCCACAATTCCGCCCCGGCAATCCCCCTCAAGGGTACATCGCACCCGCCCTCCGGCGGGAAGTGAACCAGGGGAACGCCGATTTGTCCGCGTTCGGATATATCAGTAGTTCCCCAGGTATTACGAAGCCCCTCCCAGTTTTTGAATTTCATTGACAAACTCGTCAAGGTTTTCGAAATGCCGGTACACCGAGGCAAAGCGTATGTACGCGACCTTGTCCAGCTCGCCGATTTTTTCCAGCACCAGATCCCCTATGACCGATGTCGCAAGCTCGTGGTTTACCTTTCCCATGATGGCGGACCGATCTTCCACCTCGTTGATGAGGCTTTCTATGTTCATCTGGGAAACGGGCCTTTTTTCCATGGCCCGCTGTACCCCCCGCTCTATCTTGTTCCGGTCAAAGGGCTCCCTCCGGCCGTCCTGTTTTATCACCATAAACTGCTTGTCTTCGATGCGCTCGTAGCTTGTAAAACGGCGGCCGCAACTGTTACACTCGCGGCGGCGACGTATAGCCTCCCCGTTGGCCAGCGTCCGGGATTCAATTACCTTGTCGTCAAAATTACCGCAATGGGGACATCTCACCGCCGCTCCTACCCCGCCGCCTGGGCGGATACTTTCACGCTCCTCAATATATAGGGCCTCATACATGGGGCTTGTTTAACAGTATATCACACTATACCTTGTGCCGCAAGCGGTGGTGGTTAAATTTGGCATTGCCGGCAATAATCCTGGAAAGAGGTTCCGGCGGCATGGCGGGAAGGATGCGGGGCCTTCCCCTTGTTTCCGCGCCATGATATGCTTCTGGTTCTATGAAGATAGGGATAGACACCTTCGCCTGTGACGGAGGAAGATCGGGAGTCGGTGCGTATTTGAACCACTTCCTGAAACGTATACCCCCTTCAGGCGATTTCTTCGAACTGTTCGGATGGGAATATGACCGTTTCGCCTACAGTGAAGTCGCGCCGAATCTCGAATTTATCTCCCGGTGCCGGGTAACCGGAAAAACCGCCAATTCCCTCTGGCACCTTTACCGGTACGACCGCTTTGCCAGGCACCGCGCCTATGACGCCTGTTTCTTCCCGGCGGCTCACCGGCGGCCCCCCTACAAGTCTCCCTGTCCCGCCGTCGGCGTTGTCCACGACATGGCCGCCTATTGGGGGTCGCCCCGGACCAGGGAGCACCTGGGGGCGGTGCTCCGCATGCTGCTGCCCAATTCCCTCCGCCGCATCGACCGCGTCATCGCGGTCAGCGAATGGGTCAAGGGGGAGCTTATGGACAGGGCAAGGGTAAAGGAATCCAGAATTGAAGTGATTCCCAACGGGATAGATCATGAAGCCTTTTATCCCCGGCCCCGGAATGAGGAAAGCGTCGTCCTCATTCAGCCGTTCAGTTTCAGGCAGCCCTACATGCTCTGCGTTTCCCGCGTCGATCATCCGGTAAAGAACCATGTCAGGCTGATAAAGGCATTCAGTATTTTCAAGGAGAGGACGAAGTTCCCTCACCGGCTGGTAATAGCCGGCGCCGACAGCAGCCGGGCCGCAAGGGTAAAGAAGGCCGCCGCCGCCTCGCCGCACCGGAACGACATTTTTTTTACCGGCCACTTTCCCCTGAAGAACCTTCCCGAACTTTATTCGGGCGCCGACATCGTGGTTGTTCCTTCCATGTACGAAGGCTTCGGCATGGGGGTCCTTGAAGCCATGGCGTCCGGCGTCCCCGTCGCCTGCGCCAGGGCGGCATCCCTGCCCGAGACCGCCGAGCACGCGGCTCTCTACTTCGACCCCCTGGACTGCGAAGACATGGCGGACCGCATGGTCACTCTTACTACCAACCGCGGCATATACCGCGAATGCCGGCAGGCGGGCCTGGAACGGGTCCGGGCCTTCTCATGGGATCGCTGTGCCGAACGGACCCTGGCCGTTATTCACGAAACCACGGGGAAGTAGACGCCAACGCTGATTGGCCACAAGTCAATCAGCGTTACCCTTGAAATATGCCGGGGAACATGGTAGGCTTGCCTATGATCCTGTCTACGGTATCGCTTCACTCCCAGTCTCTGGGCAAAAAAACGGAAGTGAATGTTCTTTTGCCGGCCAATTCAGGCGCGCGGAAACCTTTCAGGGTTTTATGGCTGCTGCATGGCATGGGCGATGATCACTCGGGCTGGCTGCGGCAGTCCCTGATTGAAAATCTTGGGGAACAATACAACATGGGGCTTGTCATGCCCAACGGCGATCTCGGTTTTTACGTGGACATGGCCTTTGGCGGTGATTATTGTACGTGGATAGCCCGCGAATTACCCGAAAAATTGACGGCTCTTTTTCCCCTGTCTTCCCGGCCGGAAGACAATTTTATCGCGGGCATTTCAATGGGCGGCTATGGGGCTTTTTATATCGCCATGAACAATCCCGAAAAGTTCAACACCGCCGCAAGCCTTTCGGGGCCCATGCGCATCGACTGGATCAACGCCATACTTACCGACAGGAAGCTCGCGGAAACGCACGCTTCGGGTAACGGCGGCCTGGTGGAAAGGGAGGCGAAGGCCTATTCCGAATCGCGGGGAATCTCCGAGCTTTTGGTAAGGAGCCTTATGGAGATGAGCGGGGAGCGGACCATTCGCCTCTTCGGGGCCATGTTCGGCGTTAATCCCGTACTTGCCGGGAACCGGTACGATTTGTTTTATTGCGCGCGGCAATTGATCGAGCGCAAATCCCCCCTCAGGCTCATGGCGTTCTGCGGCGAGCAGGATTACCACTATTCCAGCAACATGCTTTTCAGTGAATTTGTAAAGGACTCTCTTGGATACAGCCTTGTGCGCGGGGAGGGCGCCCATACCTGGGAATACTGGAACCGTGTCATTCCCCTGATGCTGGAAAGGCTGGGATAACGCTGATTACAGGTTAATCGGCGCTGCCCTGGTACCTGACCTCAACGCCGCCGAACAGCCCCGCGAGCGTCCGCATTTCTTCTTTTGACGGTGTCGCAAGGTTCGTTTTTCTTTCAACGCCCAAGGTAATGTATTTTGCCTCGCCGAATTTATGGTAAGGAAGAAATTCGACATACTTTGGGCGTTTAAGGCCGCCCGAGAATTTCGCGATCTCCGTCATTGCCTCGCCGTCATCATTTACGCCGCCTATAAGGGGTATGCGGAGACAGTACTCTACCCCCAGGCTGTCCAGCCTGACGATGTTTTCCAGAATCCGTTTGTTTGAAATTCCGGTAGCTTCCCTGTGGCGTTTTTCGTCAACCAGTTTTATGTCCGCGAGAAAAAAATCCGCCTGGCCGGCCGCGGATTCAAGGATGTCTTCGGGAACATTAAGGGCGCTTTCAACCGCGGTATGAAGGCCATGTTTACGCATGACGCGGAGAAGATTAATCGCGAACTTGCCCTGCAGCAGGGGTTCTCCGCCCGAGAGGGTCACGCCTCCATCCGATTTTTTATAGAAGGGAATATCTCTTGATACGGCGGCGATGATTTCATCAATGGTCATCATGCGTCCTGTGAGTACGATGCTTCCCGAGGGACAGACCGCCGCGCATTTTCCGCAGGCCGTGCATTTTTCACGCTCGAACACATGCGCACCTTCGGTGTTAATCGTATGAAGGCGGAGTGGACAGGCGGACAGGCAGAACCCGCAACCTATACATTTCAGGCCGAAAAACTGGATTTCAGGCTCCCTGCGCCAAGATTCCGGGTTGTGACACCAGAAACACCTGAGATTGCACCCCTTGAAAAATACGTTCGTACGGATGCCCGGTCCGTCATGCAGGGACATGCGCTGAATATCAAAAACGCAGGCTCTCTCTTCGCTGCCGTCAATCATTATGATGTGTCCTGGAGGCGGAGGAAATCGCCTGAAACCTTTGAAAAAGCGTTTCAGGCGGTCCCGCGCCGGTGAATTGGGGTAACGCCGATTAACTTGTGGCTAATCAGCGCTTCCTTAGTTTGTCAGATAACTCTGCGCGGCTCTCTCCATGGCTGTGTTGTACTCTTCGGGTGTAATGCTCAGGCCCACAAGTGCCTGGAGCTGATCCTTGTGAATTTCTCCCATGGCGCTGGGCAGGTATTGATCGTACCACAGTTGAATGGTCGGCGCCTTCTGAAGCAGATCCAGGACCACCGTATTAAGCGCGTTTTCCGCCCTGGCGTTTTTGGTAGGGGGCACGCGGCCGGCCGCTATTCTTTTTTCAATGGCGGTCTCGTCAACAAGATGACGGATCAAATCGAAGCTCTCGTCAGGGTAGGGGCTGGCGGAGCTTACGCAGTAGAAATTGTCGCCCACAGTCCCGACCATGCTGTTGATGTCGCCTTTTCCGCCCTCGACTGCGGGAAAGGGAAACAGTGACATATCGTCAACAGGACCTTCCTCATCGTAGAAAGCGGACACCGCCCAGGCGCCGTCAAGCACCATAGCGCATTCGTTGTTGTAGAACATCTGGCGGTGGGCGCCGGTTTCACCGTCCAAGCTGTTGTAGCCTTCGCCAAAATAGCCTTTCCTGGCCCATTCCTGAATTTTCTTTCCCGCCCACAGGAACGCTTCGTCTTCAAACGTAACGCCGCTACGATTGGCGGCATCGGCGAAAAGCTGGGCGCCGGCGTACCGGTCAACCAGATACATGTAATAGAACGAAGCCACATATTTCGCCTTGTTGGCAAGCCCGAAGGGGATGACGTTATTGGCGAGGAATTTGTCGCAGGCGGCTTCCAGTTCGGTGATAGTGACGGGTACCTGTATACCCAGTCTGTTAAAGATGCTTTTGTTGTAGAAAACACCGGCAACCGAACAGTTTTCAACAGGGACCGCCCAGATGTCTCCATTGAAGGTGGCCTGGGCAATGCCCGCGTCCATAAAATAATTTTTGTAGTTGTCCTGATTCATGTACTTTGTCAGGGGAGTGATTCTGTTCGCGTTGATGTATTCGATCATTCCGCCCCCTGTCCAGGTAAGAAAAATATCGGGTGCGGTATTTGATCCCAGGGCGACGACAATTTTCGACTTGAAGTCTTCATTTTGAAGTATGTTCTTCTCGACGGTAAAACCGGGATTCGCCTCCCGGAAACGGGAAATACTGTCATCGATGATGCCGTTCATCACATTTTCCGTCTGAATTTCCCAGAATTGTATTACCTTGCTTGCGGAAGCCTCTCCTTCTTTATTGCCACCCGAACAGGCCGCCGCAAAACAGGCCAACAGGGCCAGCGCAACTACACGAATAACCGTTTTCATACATTTCTACCTCGACTTTGGAATTTATGCGCATGAAACAAACGCGCATTCTATTTTCAGGATCGATCATGATCCAAATAGACACATACCGGAACTATTACCCCTTGACAGCTCCGGCCATCATGCCCTGCACCAGCTTGTCCTGGAATATCGCGTAGGCGATTATCATGGGAAGTACCGACATGACAAGTACGCAGAACAACAGGGGCACCGACGCGGAATATTGTCCCTTGTAATTCCAGACCGCAAGGGGAAGGGTCAGCATTCTTTTCGACTGCATCAGCACCAGGGCGAAACTGAATTCGTTCCACATGGTGATTGCGTCATAAATCGCGACGGTTACAACACCCGAACCGGAAAGGGGTACAATGACATGCTTGAAGACCCCCATTTTGTTGCAGCCGTCGATTTCCGCCGCGTCCTCAAGTTCGGACGGGATGGTCTTCAAAAAATTGACCAGTATAAAGACGGTAATAGGGGCGTTAAAGGCAATGTAGGGAATGACAAGGCCCGGCAGTTTGTCATAAAGCCCCATTGCCCTTGTGAGAAGATAAATGGGAATAAGGGTGACATGCATGGGAATAGCCATGCTGGCGACGATAAATGAATTCATGGGTCTGCGCAGGCCATACTGAAATCTGGAGAGGGGATAGGCTGCGCACAGACTTAGAAGCAACAGCAAAAAAAGGGCTGCGGAAACGACGACGAGGCTGTTTTTAAAGTAATTGAAAAGGCCGTCCCTGATTACCCTGACATAATTTGCGAACATGAATTGCAGAGGGAAGGAGAAAAAACCATTCTTGCCGTAATCCGGCGCCGACTTGAAGGATGTTATGATCATCAAATAAAAAGGCATGAGGCTTATGGCGGCCCAGAGCGCGGCAAAAAGGCCGGTAAAAAAATAGACGGGAATTCGTCTTGCCTGTGGTTTGTTCATCATGATAATTCCCCGTTTTCCCTTAAAAGTTTGTTGGAGACAAACAAAAAGACCAATGAAAAAATGACAACGAAAATAAACATTCCCGACGCTATGGAAGAGCCGTAGCCCATGCGGCGAAAACGGAACGTCATGCGGTACATATATGTTGCCATAAGTTCCGAAGATGAATTGGGGCCGCCTTCTGTCATGATGTAAATCAGGTCGAAGTATTTAAGGGAGCCTATCATTGAAAGGGTACAGGCGGTCTGAATGGAAAATTTAATCATCGGAAGAAGAATGGTAAAAAAATACTGGGAAAGGCTTGCGCCGTCTATTACCGCCGCTTCATATATTTCCCTGGATATACCCGTCATGACGGCCCTGTAAAATAAAATATAGAAGGGAATTGCCGTCCAGCAGATAACCGAAAACACCCCCATCAGGGAAGTTTCCGGGTTTCCCAGTATGTCCACAATTCCACCGCCAAAAAGTCTGGAAAAAGTTGTAAAAATGCCGTTTCTGGGGGAGTAAATGAAAAGGAAAAGCATGCCTACCGCGGAAGTTGAAAACAGGGCGGGAAAATAATAGATCACCTTGAGTGGAGCGGAACGGGAACCTATCCTGTCCAGCATAAAAGCGGTTCCTATCGCGATGGGCTGCTGAATGACAAGGGACATTATCACGATGACAAGATTGTGCTTTACCGCCCCGGTAAAAGACGGATCCTGGAATAATTCTTTCCAGTTTAAAATGTTGACGAACGCCTTTACCGGATCAATGCCGTTCCAGTTGTGAAAACTCAGAAAGAAAGCGTAGCCTACGGAGTAATAGATATAGACAAGGAGCAGGAGTGTCACGGGCAGGGTAAACAGCGTTGAGACCACCCATATTTCACGCCTCCGCGCATTGTACAGCTTCATTGCGTTCTCCTTAGTATCCGCCTCTTACGCGCCATGGCGGTAGCGGCTGATAATGTCATCCTGCACATCACGGTCAAGATCGACGAAATGGGCGGAGAAGCCGCCCACGCGTACCAGGAGATGGGTGTAACTATTGGGATCTTTCTGGGCTTTTTTGAGTTCTTCCGGATCTGAAGAAGAATTTCCCTGATACATCTGTCCGCCAAGTTCCAGAAATGTTCCCAGAAACTGA
>JAIRXH010000111.1 GCA_031268385.1 Treponema sp.
TGCCGCGTATTGTCTTGCCGAAATCCCGCGCGGGAGGGGGTGTTGCTCCGGGGCGCCGGCGTTTGTTTTCACGTGAGGCCGTTCCAAAACCGACGGGGTTTTGGAACAAGCTCACGTACCGCGAAATCACCGGGTAGTGGAAGAAATGTAACCGCGAAGTCGCGGAAGTCGAACACGTTTCGGGAAATGCCGGGCAAGAGGCTTCCCCGAAAACTGAAGTTTCGGGAAAGCCCCGTATGCGGGGAAATGGGACGGTAAAAAAGCGGGCGCCTGCGCCCCGGCGCGCCTTAACCGGCGCATTGACATTACAGGTCCTTGTATGGGAACATTGCCGTATATGAACATTGATGATCTCAAGGAAACCGCCGCACTGGCCCGTCTTACTATGGATGAAGAAGAACTGGCCGGCGCTTTTCCCGCTTTTGAGCAGATGCTTGAGTATTTTGCCGCCATGCAGGCCGCCGACAGGGATGAAACGGCGTTCGGCGCGTCCGTTTTATCCGGCGGCTCCGTTCTTTCGGGTCTTTCCGCCGTATCCCGGACCGTTCACGAGGATTATTTCAGGCCCGACGCCGTTTTTTCGCCCGCCTGGGAGGCGGACGGCGAGGACCCGGCCGAAATCCTCCTCAAAAACGCAGGGGAACGTGACGGCCGTTTTGTGGTGATTCCCAACGTTCTGTAATCATCGCGGCGGAGTAACAAGGGGAAAGCGTACATGAGAGTGCCCGACGGCTTTTTATCGTATTGTCATGAATGGGAAGAAAAAATAGGCGCCTTTATTGAATTTGCCCCTCCGGCCGGGGACAATTCCGGCGCGGCCGCTTCCTCCCGGGCGCGGCCGGGAGAAGGCGCGCTGGCGGCTCTTCCCTTCGCGGTAAAGGACAACATTGCCGTGAAGGGTTTTTCCCTGACCTGCGGATCGAAACTGCTTGAACAGTTCCGTTCTCCCTATACGGCGACCGCCGTGCGGAAACTCCAGGAAGCCGGGGCCGTTGTTATCGGCAAGACCAATCTGGATGAATTCGGCATGGGATCTTCCACGGACAATTCCGCGCTGAAAAAAACCAACAACCCCTGGGATACCGGATGCGTCCCCGGCGGTTCTTCGGGCGGCTCGGCGGCGGCCGTGGCGGCGGGGATTGTCCCCTTCGCGCTGGGAACCGATACGGGGGGATCGGTGCGGGAGCCCGCCGCCTTTTGCGGCGTCGTGGGGCTCAAGCCCACCTATGGGGCCGTCTCGCGTTTCGGTCTTGTGGCGTACGCTTCAAGCCTTGAATGCGCCGGAGTGCTTTCCGACACCGTATCCCGGTGCAGGGCGGTTTTTTCGGTCATGCGGGGAAGGGATCCCCTGGATGAAACCACCTGCGACCCGCCCCCGGACGCCCCGCCTCTTTCCGGCGGGCCGCCTGAAAAGACGGACGCGGCTTCCTCCAGGGGCGTGATAGGCGTTCTTTCCCCCGATGTCATAGCGAAGGCCCTGGCCGTTGAAGGCGGCGGGGATCTTGACGCGGCCGCCCGCGCCGCCGTGCTGGAAGACGAGGTGCGCCGGGGTTTCCTTGCCGCCTGCCGGCGGCTTTCCGGCTTGGGCTACACGCTCGTCGATGTTGACATTCCCGGCCTCAAGTACGGTGTTCCCGCCTATTACACCATCGCCGCCGCGGAGGCAAGCGCGAATCTGGCCCGCTTCGACAGCGTTCGCTATGGCGCCCGGCCGGAAAGGGCGGAAAACTCAGGCGATCTTGTCGACAGGGCCCGCGAGGCGGGATTCGGCGACGAGGTAAAACTCCGCATACTGCTTGGAACCTTCGTGCTCCGTTCGGGCTTTCAGGACCGCTACTACTTGAGGGCGCAGCGGATCAGGGCCGGCATCAAAGGCAGCTTTGAGGCAATTCTTGGCGGGGCCAACCCGGTGTGCGGCGCTCTTCTTATGCCTGTTTTCCCCACCCGCGCCTTCAGGAGGGGGCCCGGATCGCTTTCCGCCTTTGCGCAGAAGGCGGCGGACCTCTACACCTGCTGCGCGAATCTCGCGGGCCTTCCGGCCCTGTCGTTTCCCGTTTCCGTTGAAGGGGGGCTTCCGGTGGGCGTTCAGCTTTTGGGCAGGGCGTTCGCCGAGGGAACCCTTCTTGATATAGCGGAAGATTATGAAAACAGCTATCCCTTTCCCCATCCGCCCGGATACCGGGCTTTCTGGAGCTGAAACATGAATAATCCTGCGGCCCTGGGCGCGTATCAATCCTTTATAGGGCTGGAAGTTCACATACACCTTTTGACCCGGACCAAGGTGTTCTGCGGCTGCCGTTCGGCCTTTGGGGATGAGCCCAATACCAATGTGTGTCCGGTGTGTCTTGGCTATCCCGGCGTGCTTCCCAGTCTTAACCTGGAGGCGATGCGCATGAGCTGCATGGTGGCGAAGGCCCTGAACTGCCGCATCCCCGAAAAAACGTGGTTCGAACGCAAACAGTACTTCTACCCCGACATGACCAAGAACTATCAGATTTCCCAGTTCGCCTCCCCGCTGGGGCAGGAAGGCCATGTGGATATGGAAGGGCGCGGCGGGGCGGACACCCTCATCAGGAAGAAGGTCCGCATCAGGGAATGTCACCTGGAAGAAGACGCGGGCAAGATGATACACACCGGTACGGTTTCGCTTCTTGACTACAACCGGGCCGGAGTATCGCTTCTTGAAATTGTCACCGAGCCCGACATGGAAAACGGGGAAGAGGCCGAACTTTTCATACAGCAGTTAAGGCGCATTGTCCGCTACCTCGGTGTCTGCGACGGCAACATGGAGGAAGGAAGCCTCAGGGCGGACGCCAATGTGTCTATTAATCTGAGGGGGAAGGGGCTCGGCAGAAAGGTTGAGATCAAGAACCTCAATTCGTCGCGTTTTGTGCGGCTGGCTTTGAATCATGAAATAACAAGGCAGACCGGCCTTCTTGAAGAGGGAAGGACGGTGGTTCAGGAAACACGGCTGTGGAACGAAAACCGCGATCAGACCGAACCCATGCGGACAAAGGAAAACGCGCAGGATTACCGTTACTTTCCCGAACCGGATCTTCCGGTCTTCAGCCCCGGCAGGGCCTTTCTCAAATCCGTCGAGGATGCGCTTGTGGAACTGCCCCAGCGGCGGATCGGGCGGCTGGCGGCGGAATACGGGCTTGAGGAAGAACAGGCGGACATGATCTGCGAGGAAAAGGCCCTTGCCGATTATTTTGAGGCGGCCGCCGGGGCCGCCCCGAAAACCGCCGTTCCCCGTATCGTCAACTGGCTGCTTGGGGACATCAAGCATATCATGGGAAGGGAAGGGATTGCCCTCCAGCACATAGGGACGATCAGGCTGACGCCGGCCCGCCTCGCGGCGCTGGCGGCGGCGGAGGAGAATGGCGGCGTATCGGGAAAGAACGCGCGTGAGGCGCTCGAGGCGGTAATGCGCGAAGACCGGGACCCGCTGGACATCATACGGGAGAAGGGCTGGGAGCGTATCTCCGATCCCGGCGTAATAGCCGGGGCGGTCAGGGCCGTGCGCGATGCCGAGGAGGCGGCTTTTGGCGAGGCAAAGGCCGCCGGACAGGAAGGCAACGTCAAAAGACAGAGGACCCTTACCGCGTACCTTGTCGGCAAGGTCCTTTCCGCCACGGGCGGAAGGGCCGATCCCAAAATAGCCGGGGAACAGATCGCCGCCGTCATAGAGGACATGTAGCGGACATTCGGAGGAATCATGCGGATTTTGGCGAGGGATGCCGCGGAAGCGGCGAGGGATGCCCCGGAAACTGAGGTTGAGGCCGCGGGCTGGGTTCACAGGCTGCGGAACATGGGCGGGGTGAACTTTGTCATCCTCCGTGACCGATCCGGCCTTCTTCAGCTTGTCCTTGGTGAAAAACCCGACATTACCCCTGAATCGGTGATACGGGTAAGGGGCCTTCCCGCCCTTAATGAAAAGGCCCCCGGGGGAGCCGAACTGCGGGTAACGTTCCTCGAATGTATAAGCCGGGCCGGCGGGGATCTTCCCTATCAGGTAAACGCCGACATTTCACGGGTGGGGCTTGAAGCGATACTTGACAACCGTACCCTGTCCCTGCGGAATCCCAAAATACAATCCATCTTCAGGGTGCAGGCGGTTATTATAGAGGCCTTTCAGGCGTATCTGAGATCCCTTGATTTTACGGAAATCAAAACCAGCAAACTCATAGGAAGCGGGACCGAGGGAGGGACGGAGCTTTTTGAAGTTGAATACTTTGACCGCAAGGTTTATCTTGCCCAGTCTCCCCAGTTCTACAAGCAGGTGCTGGTCGCTTCGGGACTGGAACGGGTCTTCGAAGTCGCTCCCGCCTACCGCGCGGAAAAGCCCGACACGCCCCGCCATCTTCACGAGTCTGTTTCGATGGATGTGGAGATGGGATTCATCGATTCGGAAAAGGATCTTGTCGAGCTGGAAAAAGGACTCCTCGCCGCCATCTTTGAGGATGTGAAGAAAAAAAACCGGCGCGATCTTGAGGCCTGGAACGCGTCCGTGCCCGATCCCGAATCGGTGGAAAGGGCGCCCACGATCTCCTACGGGGACGCGCTGGAGATCGCGAACGCGCAGGCGCGGGGCAGGATCTTCGACATCAACCCCGAGGCCGAACGGCTTTTGTGCGAATGGTCGGCCAGGGAGTACCGTACCGATCTTGTTTTTGTCAATGAATTTCCCCGGCGTTACCGGCCCTTCTATACCTATCCGCTTGATCCGGGAGGCGGGAAGCCCGTGTCGACCATGAGTTTCGACGCCCTGTTCCGGGGACTTGAAATAACTACGGGCGGCAGACGGCAGCATGACTACGGCGCTCTTCTGGAAGCCCTTCCCCGTTTCGGCATGACGGAGGAAAGCATCGCCGGTTACGCGGTCTTCAAGTACGGCTGCCCCCCCCACGGCGGTTTTGCCATAGGCTGTGAACGGCTGACCCAGAAGATCCTGGGACTTGCCAATGTAAAGGAAGCGAGTCTTTTTCCCCGGGATCGAAGGCGGGTTGAGCCCTGACGCGGAGCGGTTCCGCGCCGGCCGCCGGGGGCAATCTTTCCATGTCCGAGCGGTGGAACAACCGCGCGCTGTTCCGCCTTCTTTGGCCCCTCATCATAGAACAGATACTCGCCGTAACCATGGGCGCCGCCGATACGGTAATGGTAAACTCCGTCGGGGAATTCGCCGTTTCGGGAGTTAACGTTGTTGACAATATCAACAATCTCCTCATTATCGCCGGAACGGCCCTCTGTACCGGCGGGGCGGTGGTCGTGAGCCAGTACCTGGGAAGGCGCGACGCGGCCAATTCCAGATCGGCCGCGAAGCAGCTTGTCTGTATTGTTGTCCTTGTATCCCTTTTCCTCATGGTCTTTGCCGTAATTCTGAGGCGGCCCATCGTGACGCTCTTTTACGGAAAAATCGAAACCGACGTAATGGACGCGGCGGCCCTCTATTTTCTTGTTACCGCCCTTTCGTATCCCTTTCTGGCCCTCTACAGCGCCAACGCCGCGCTGTTCCGGGCGTCGGGCAACAGCCGTTCTCCCATGATGATAGCCCTTCTTGTGAATATCATGAATATAGGCGGCAACGCCTTCTTTATCCTCATCCTGAACTTCGGCGTTGCCGGCGCCGCCCTTTCGACCCTGCTGAGCCGCGCCGCCGCGTCTTTTATTACCCTGTATATGCTGGTAAAAAGCCGCGGCCCCGTCTCTCTTTCGGGGATCACCCGGACACGGCTTAACCGCTCCATGGTCCGCAGCATTTTGAACGTGGGAATCCCCAGCGGCCTTGAGAGTTCCATGTTCCAGGTAGGCCGGCTTCTTACCCAGCGCATCTTTACTACTTTCGGAACATCCGCAATGGCGGGGAACGCCATTGCCGGGGTTGTGAATTCCTTTTCTTTCATGCCGGGGACCGCTTTCGGCATGGCCCTTCTTACCATAGTGGGGCAGTGCATAGGCGCGGGCGATTATCGCGCGGCCAAAAAGGAAACCGCCAAGATCATGAAACTGGCCTACGTAACACTCATTGTTTTAAGCGGTCTTGTCTTTGTGTTTCTTGACCCGCTTGTAAGGATCTTCAATCTGAGCGGCGCCGCCCATGATTACGCGAAATCTTTTCTGCGCGTCCACTGCATTTCCATGATGATAGGCTGGCCCATGAGCTTTGCCCTGCCCAATGCCCTCCGCGCCGCGGGGGACGCCAGATACGTGATGATAGTCGCGTCGGTTTCCATGTGGACTGTCAGGGTAAGCGCCGCCTACCTTCTTTCTTATGCGCTTGGGCTGGGTCCCCTGGGCGTATGGCTTGCCATGGGCGCGGATTTCATGAGCAGGGGCGCCTGTTATCTTTACCGCTGGCTCAAGGGAACCTGGCAGGGAAAGAAGGTCATTGAGGACTAGGGGAGTGCGGTGAATGGCCCGCCCGAACGGGACCACGGGGTCTTTGGGCCTGCTGACGCGCTTGACGGGCTGTTGAAATAAAGAACATTCGCGGTGAAACCGCGAATGTTCTGCCTTGCAGCCTCTTAAAGACCTGTTGCGCGAAATTTGGGTAATTTTCAATCATTCGCAATTTTTCCGTCCAGATAATTGTCTATATTGTTGTTATTTTTTGATTTGTTGTTTCTCGAAAGAAATCCGGTATACAATAAATTAAACAGTTCAACTATCTCCCGAATATTAAATGTATTCAATACGGCTCCTCTCATGCTGTTTGGACAGGTTTCATTTATAGCAAACATTTCTTCTGAGTGATTGACATCTATTTTTCCATTTACGCTTATATTAAATTGTTCTTCAAAGTCATTAAATCTGATGGTATAAATTATTAAACCACCGGATTTTTTTCTTCGTATTGTTAAATCCTTTTTGTTTATTATAAAGAACAATCCCTCGTCCTCATGTTCAGGTATATCTGATACAAATAATTTTATTTTTTCTTTCTTGCATTTTTCCAAAATAAAATTGTTGACCTTGTAAAATCGTTCTGGATTTTTATTCTCCCCATGAAGTATTTTTAAAAAGGTCTTTTTTTTTATTTCTTTTAAATCCGCATTTAATTTCTCTTTTATCTTCTGTATCTCTTTATCCATAAATTCCATTTTTTCTCTGTTCGCGTCAAGTTCTTTATATGAATGGACTTGTTTAGTAACCAACCGGGTTACTAAACAAGTCCATTGTATTGTTTTGATGCTGTATTGTCAAGTAAATTCTACCCTGATTTCGCTTGGTGTTCCAGCTGTTTACGACATGGAAGATTGTGTATTTTGGCAGATGAGCCTTCATTGGGGGGTGGAACCCTCCAGGAGAGAGGGGAAGCGGAAAAGCCGCAGGCCTTGAAGCGTGGAGGAGACTTCCCATTTTATCTTTCGTATATCTGCATTTGTGAGAAAGTGTCTCACAAATTGAACGCTAAACGTTATATTTTTGTTTTTTTCGGTTTTGGCTTGGTCGGTTTCTTGTCTTCTCCAATTTGCTTTGTGTTTAAACCTTCCAATTG
>JAIRXH010000019.1 GCA_031268385.1 Treponema sp.
CGGGAACTTTCAACATCGGCAATTTCGCCGGGAAGAAGCGCGGCGCCGGCGGCGGCAGCGCCGGGACCTGCAAGGACGCGGGCAATCTCGTTGTCGTATACCCAGGGGTGGCCCTGCAAAAGGCGGGTTTCCTCGCCCGGTTTCAAAATAATGCGCTTCAATGACGAACCCCGCGTACCGTGAGGTATACCATATTCCCGGCCGCCGGACAAGGCTCAGGCCAAAGGCGAAGCGCGGCTTCGCCTTCGGCCATTGACACATTCCCCCCATATATAGTGTAGATTCTTCCAGATATACCCCATATACCCCCACATATAGCGCCGATAGGGGCGCTTATGGCCGCATTGGCGCGGGAAATCGCCGTTATAAGAGCGCACATTTTCATTTTAAGAGCTCTTATAATGTTTTTAAGAGCTCTTATTTTCATTATAAGTCCGCTCACATCGTTATAAGTCCACTTATTTTCATTTTAAGAGCGCTTAAAATCATTTTAAGATCTCTTATTTTCGTTTTAAGAGCGCTCAAGATGATCATACGCCCACTTGTTTTTGTTATAAGCGCGCTTGAAAGTATGCCGCGTCCACATGGTTTTGTTTCAAGCGAACGTGAAACGATTTCGGGAGGACTCAAAACCATTTCAAGGATACTCACTGTGTTTCAGGAATGAAGATACCCCGCCGCAAGCAGCGGGGTATCTTCGTTCCGAGAGGTATGTGATTGTATGTGGGGATACATACCACATTTCGCAGACGTTACCACGGTTAACCGCCCCAAGGCTCCCCCGCGCAAGCGGGCTCTTGGGTATGTACCCCACAGACGGAATCAGCTTGGGGCCGTCCGGGAAGCCGGTACGCAAGCCGCATTTGCGGCTTTTCGGCCACCCCAGGTGAACATCCAAAGCCCAAGCGCGCCGGCCAGCCGTCCACCCCTGGAGTTTTCGCTCCGCGAAAACTCCCCAAGTGAAAAACCGAAGCCTCAAGGCTTCGGATGTTCACCCAGTCCCTTATCCATTTTTGTCTGAAGGTTCTGCTGCATGTACTTGCGGATTTTGACCTTGACTTCGGAATCCGTGCGGTTGGTAAAGAGGATAACGTAGATTTTGGCAAGACCGTCCATGCGGGAACCGAAGACGATCCCTTCAACCTTGAGCAGCGCGCTCTGGAGCTTTATTTGTATATTCTGAAAAAGAGTGTTTTTGGCAAGGCCCGGATCTTCGTCAAAGGCGCACGAAAGCCCCACCACGCTGATATCCCTGATAACCCCGTTGACATAGGTGCCGTTGAAGGGAAGGTTGATGGTAGTCATGGCGTCGTTGTCCGTGACGGCCCGTATGTATTTGCGCCGGCCTTTCGCGCCGGCCGTTTTGAGGATCTCAAGAATCTGCCTGACGGAAGATGAAAGATCCGCCTTGAGCACGGTATAGCCGGCCTCTACGCGGACCATGTTGATGTATTTGCGCCTGAGGTTTTCATCGTCGTTGACCGAAAGGATCCCGATTTTGACGGCCGCCGTTTCGGGATCGTTCATGACGCCCCGTATCCAGGCTTCCCAGTCCTTTTCACTCATCCGCTCGTCAATATCGGCGAAAACGACGGAACAGGGGTAACGCTTCAGCGCCCGTTTCAGGGCATCGTGATCTTTTATCAGGTAGATCTCGAATTCCTGCTGTGTCAGTTCGGCCGCGACCTCGTTCTGAATCACGGCCGAAGGGTGAAGAAAGAAAATTTTTTTGCCCGACAGATCGGTCTGGCCGCTTTCGTCCATGAATCAATACTACCCGGAATGACCGCATAGTGCCAATATGTTTACACGGCCGCCCCGGTGCGGTATGGTATAGGCGGTGCCGGTAACGTGAAAGTACGCCTCAAACATACGCTTCTTTTTCTGTTGTTTTTCCCCTCCTGTTTCCGTTCCGGCGGCCTTCCGCCCCAAAGTGAATTTGTCCTTGACACCCTGTGTACGGTGAATCTGTTTGAAGGCGGTACGCGGGAACGGTACGCGGCGGTTTTTGCCCGCATACGCGAAATAGACCGCATGATGAGCGCGTATCAGGACGGTTCCGACACGGATCTTGTCAACAGGAACGCGGGCGTTTCCCCGGCGGGGGTACATCCCGAATTTATCGGCGTACTGGAAACGGCGCTGAAATACGCCCGGCTTTCAGGGGGCGCCTTTGATCCTTCCATAGGGCCCCTGGTACGGCTGTGGGGCATTGGTACGGACAGGGAACACGTTCCTTCCCCAAAGGAAATTGGCGAAGCTCTGTCCCTTGTGGATTACCGGGACCTTGTTGTGGACCGGGAACGGGGAACGGCCTTTCTTGCCCGCCCCGGACAGGCCCTGGATCTGGGCGCCATTGCCAAAGGCTATGCCGCCGACGAGGCCCTCCGCGTCATCCGGGAGGCGGGGGTCAGGCGGGCAATCATCGATCTGGGGGGAAACATCATGACGGCCGGTTCCCGCAGAAGCGGGATCCCCGGCTTTACGAAGGAGGAGCCCTGGCGCATAGGCGTGCAGGATCCCCTTGATGAACGGGGGACCTATCTTGGCATTCTACAGGTGCGCGGCCAAAGCGTGGTGACAAGCGGCGTCTATGAACGGTACTTTGAACAGGACGGGAGGCGCTATCACCACATCCTTTCCACCGTCAACGGCTACCCCGCCGCCGGCGGGCTTCTTTCGGTGACGATTACCGCGGACTCTTCCACCGACGCCGACGCCCTTTCAACCGCGGCCTTTGCCTTGGGCTGGGAAAAGGGGAGCGCCCTTGTGGAATCGATCCCCGGCGCCGGAGCCGTCTTTGTGTTTGACAGCCGCTCCGTGCGCTGCGCCGGGACCATACGCCCCGAGGGAGCCCCGGAAGACGCGGACGGTGAAGGCAGAATCGCCTTTACCCTGACGAACAGCGGTTACCGGCTGGAATAGGCCGCGCGTTGGCCGGCAGAAAGCCTCCCTTGTCTACTTTATTTCAACCAGTTCCATTTCAAACACAAGGAAACTGTTCGCGGGAATTACCCCGTTGCCCACTTCCCGGCTGCCGTAGGCCAGCTCGGGCGGAATAATGACCAGCCGCTTTTCGCCGGTTTTCATGTCAAGAACGGTCTGGTCCCATCCCGCTATGACCCTGCCCGTACCCGCCTGAAATTCCAGGGGGCCGCCCTGCACGTCGGAACTGTCAAACACCCTGCCGGAAAGGAGCATTCCCCGGTAAGATACCCGGACGGTTTTGCCCGCGGCCGGTTTGGCGCCGCTTCCTTCCTTCTGGATAATGTACCGTATCCCCGAAGAGGTAATGCTCGTGTTGGGGTATTTCGCCGTGATACGGGCAATGTCCTGTTCCCGCTGGGCCCGTCCTGTCCCCGCAATGAGGGCGTCGAAAGCGGCCTGATCGGCCTTGAAGGCGGAAGCCGCCGGGCCGTTCCGTATAATCGTTATTCTTTCAATACGGTCGCCCTGCCGGACGGCGTTTACCACATTCTGGCCTTCCACCACGCGGCCAAACACCGTGTGTCTGCCGTCCAGATGGGGCTGGGCGCTGTGGGTAATGAAGAACTGGCTGCCGTTGGTTCCCGGTCCCGCGTTGGCCATGGAAAGAACCCCCGGGCCGTCGTGTTTGAGGCCGGGATCAAATTCGTCGGAAAAACGGTAACCGGGGCCCCCCTGTCCGTTTCCCAGCGGATCTCCCCCCTGTATCATGAAATTGGCGATTACCCGGTGAAAGACAAGGCCGTTATAGAAGGGTTTTCCCTGGGTAACGTTCATCTTGCCTTCGGCAAGGGCGACAAAGTTGCAGACAGTAAGGGGGGTTTTCTGGAATTCCAGACGGATAACTATGTCGCCGCGGTTTGTGGTGATTCTGGCAAAAAGGCCGTTTCCCAGGGCGGCGTCGCCGGGGGCGGGAAAGGCAGGTTCGGCCAGCAGAACGAAAAGAATGCCGCTCATGGCGGCGGATAATGAAAAGGGAGAAATACTACGCATGTAGCCATCATATCATAACGGTAGTATTATTGAAAGATGAATATCTCCGAAATACAGGATGAACTGCTCCGTTCGGAGTATCCCTATCTTCTCCCCGATCATGATCCCGATATAGAGCGGTACTATTACCTCCGTTCGACCGGCCAGCCGGGGGACGCCCTTCGCCTGTTTCAATCGCGCCTTAAAGTCCGGTATCCCGATGATGAATTCCGCACCGCCCTGCTGCGAAGCTACCGCAGCCGCGATCCCGCGTTCCGCCCGCTCATGGCGGCGGCGTACCGCACGCTTGGGGAACATTCTCTGGAACGGGTCAGGCGGGCCATTAGTTACATCGTGGAAAAGGCGGAGCACTACAACAGGCGGGATGTCTATTCAACCATACGGGCCGCCGAAGACATCATGCAGCTTTTGCCGCGCGACCGCTTTGAGGCGGTCGCCGGCATTGAACGTTTTCTCCGCTATGCACAGGCCATGGATTTCAAGGTAAAGTCCATGATGAAGGCGGTTGAACTTATCCGCGCCTATCTTACCCAGTCCCTTTCCATAGCGGAAAATGAAAAACGCCGCCGGGAGCGGAGGCGGATAAGGGAAGAAGAAGAGAACAGGCGGATAAGGCTCCGCTTCGGCGGACCGGTGATCGATTTTTCGTCGGTGGTTTTTTCACCCGACGATCTTTCCCGCATTGAAATTCCGGGGAACATCACCCGCATTGAGGATCAGATCCTCGCCTTCTGCGTCAAATACTGGAACCTTGTCGATGATTCCGTGTTCGAGCGCATTCTCTTTCTCTATTCCCGCAAGTACGGGACCAAACATTACGATGTATTCCTCTCTATACGCCACAGCAGAATGGCGAAACGGCGCGACGACGAGATTCTTTCGGCGGTCATGTCCGCCCTGGTGTCGGGTTATTACTATTCCATACGCGGCGACCGTTATCTGCAGATGCGCTGGAATGTCATCAAGGCGCAGATGAATTCCCCGGAAGCTTTTTTGGCCCTGTCCGCTTCCGGCGCGGAGCCTGTGGAAGAGGCGGCGGAACGGACGCCGCCCCGCAGGCGGAGGCCGGCGCGGAAAAAAAAGCGGAAGATCCCCGCCGCGCGGCCTGAAAAAACGGAAGCCGCGAAACAGTCCCCGGAAGCCGGAGGGGACCGGAAAATCAGGGAGACGCCGGCGCGGCGGCGGCGGAAATCGAGGGCCGTTCCCGTTCCCGCCGGCGGTTCCGTTTCGGATCGGCTGCAGGAGCTTTCCGGCCGTTCCTACGATCTGTACCGGGAGCGTTTTCTTTCCCATGTCCGCCCTTCAATACGGAAAACGCTCGGCGCCGGCCGGGGCATTTTCTTTAATCCCCCCGAAAAGGCCGAAGATCTTGTCTTTGATTTTCTTAACGAACACTACGCCGATCCGTACATGAACTGGGCGGAAAGCGAAGAACGGAAAACGCTGGCGGAAATGGGATTTGATCTCCCGTCGCTGTACCCTGTTATTGACGAATGTTACCGTAGGCTTGACGCGTAAACGGGATGAAAGGACACCTGGGGAGTTTTCGCGGAGGCGAAAACTCCAGGGCGGGGATGCCCAGACTGGGTCAAAAGTTCCGGCGGCAGGGTATACTCAGGCGGGAGGAGAAAGCCGGCATGGAATTCATACACGGGGAAAACCGGGAGCAGACAATCATGCTGCCGGATTGCATAGACGATTATATAACCGGCAATAATCCGGTACGGGTAATCGAAGCCTATATCAACAGCCTCGACCTGGCGGCGTTGGGCTGCAGCCGCCAACAGCCGAACACCACCGGGCGGCCAATGTATGACCCGAAAGATTTGTTGAAATTGTATGTGTACGGATATATGAACCGGATACGCTCGTCGCGGCGGCTGGAAACGGAAAGCGGCCGGAATCTGGAATTGCTGTGGCTG
>JAIRXH010000202.1 GCA_031268385.1 Treponema sp.
ACCACTAACCTCACCAACTGTACGAACTTCCCGTTCGATATTCATGATTTTCCCTTATGTTCGTGATGGTTCGTGTGGTTAGTGGTGAATTCTCTTTTTATTCGTGAGGGTCTGTGAAGTCCGTGGTTACTTTTTCTCAAGGAAATGACGATTTCAGGGATATTTCAAGGTTGAAAAAAGTAAACTCAAGGCCCCGGCGCGGCGCGGTTCTTTTCGGCGTTGCAATTAATGCTCCCGGATGATATGGTGTTCAGGAAATGAACACCCCGCGGGTTCATGGAGCGTGTTTCGGCCGCACATGTTTTCCCGGACGGGGGCCGTGCCGGCTCGCGCGCTTGTGGCCCGGCGCGGCAATTTTCCGGGGGAAATCCGCCGGGCGTTCCATGTTTTCCGGCATCCCCGCCGGAAAACGCCTTGTCGTGCCTTTGTATGAACAATCTTCCCGATTCCGAATTCATCATTCTGGAAAACATCTACGGCTCCGAAGGACATCCGCTCCGTCAGCGGGATCTTGCCCGCGCCACGGGCATGTCCCTGGGGATGACCAACGCCATACTCAAACGGCTGGTCAAAAAGGGGTTCATCACCGTTCAAAGACTCAACAGCCGCAGCATTCGATACGCCGTTACCCTTGAAGGGATCAACGAGATCCTCCGCCGGAGTTACCGGTATTTCAAGCGGACCATAAAAAACATCGTTTTTTACAAGGATACGCTGGATGAATACATACAGCAGGCAAAGCGGCGCCGGATCAACGCCGTACTTTTGGTGGGGATAAGCGATCTGGATTTTATCATCGAACACGCCTGCCACCGTTCCGGCGTCAGTTTTCTCAAGGCGGTCGACGCCGAAACGGCCGCCGCCCTGGACGACCATACCGTTACGGTATACGCCGAGCATATTCCCGAATCCCCGGTGACGGCGAAAAATACCCTGTATCTTTCGAGCATACTCCTTTCAAACGCGGAAGGGATTTTCTTCCGGGGAACCAAAGAATGAAAGAGGAACGTGTTTTTTCCTTTGCCGGAATGACCTCGAGGATCATCATAGGGGAAGCGGCGCCCTCCGCCGGGGAGATTATCCGCGACGCAGGCGGGAACGTTTCCGGCATCCTTGCGATCTGCGACGAGCATACCCTTCCCCTCGCGAAAAAAATAACCTCGGAACGGCCGGCGTCGCTTTGTGTCCTGCCGCCGGGGGAAGAGGCGAAAACCTGGGAATCCGTCGAGCGCATCCTCAAGACGGCCAGGGATTCGGGCCTTGGCCGGGACTCTCTCTTCATGGGCATAGGAGGGGGAGTAGTTACCGATCTCGCCGGTTTTGCCGCTTCCGTGTACATGCGGGGTACGGGCCTGTGCTTTGTCTCCACTACCCTTCTGGGTATGGTTGACGCCGCCGTCGGGGGAAAGACCGGTTTCGATCTTTTCGGCGCCAAGAACCTGACCGGGACTTTTTATCCCGCCTCCCTTGTATACATGCCCGTGGAGACCCTCCGCACCCTGCCGGAGCGGGAATGGAAATCGGGCATGGCGGAACTGGTCAAAACCGCCGTCATCGCCGGGGCGGAGTTGTTTCAAATCCTCAAATCGGATAGACTCGATCCTGACGACGGTGAAACACTTGCCGCCTGTATCGCGCGGGCCGTGGCGGTAAAGGGCGGCATAGTCGAGGCCGATCCGCTGGAACTGGGGACGGCCAGGGCGCTGCTCAATCTGGGGCATACCTTCGGACACGCCCTTGAATCTTCCGCCGGGCTTGGCAGGATCTCCCATGGGGAAGCCGTCGCCTGGGGCATGGTCCGCGCCTGTGAACTGGGCGTCAAACTGGGCGTTACCCCCCCTGGCCGCGCCCTTGATATACGGCGGCTCCTTGAGTCGTATGATTTTGAACTGGAGGCGCCCCATCCGTTTATGGGAGAGGACGATTGCTTTATTAAAGCCATTGAGGGAGACAAAAAGAAAAAAGCGGGACTCCCGTCTTTTATCGTACCCGGTACGGAGGGCGCCCGTATTGTTCCGGCCGCCCGAATCAACGGCACAGGCGGATGGACATGCGTAATAAAGAACATCATCGATGGAGCGGCATTGTGAATACGCGTCTTTCTCTTTTCATGCGTCCGGTTGTTCTGGCGATCCTGGCCGCGGCGCTTTCCCCCGTTCTTTTTTCCCTTGACGGTGAAACGGAGACGGAGGACAAGACGGTCTATTACATACGAAACGTCGAGGTCGATGTTTCGGGTCCCACCATCTTCGACAGGCCCCTGCCCATGGGTTACAGCCGGCCTTTCGCCGTCATGTACCACGGGGAACTAAAGGAAGGGGAAGAAATACAGGGAACGGCCGGCCTTGAAAAATACATGCGCGACAAGACCCAGCTCATCATGAACCAGCGGGTAATAGCCAGCGCCGTCATAGACTATACCGTCGCGGAGGCTGAAGAAGACGGACGGCTGCCGGTGGATCTTCTTGTTACCGTGCGGGACAGCTGGAATATTATCGCCCTGCCCCAGCCCCGCTACGATTCAAACGAGGGCATGAAGCTTTTTGTCAAGGCGCGGGACTACAACTTCTTCGGCACCATGAATCCCCTGAGGCTGGACATAGGCTACACAAGGAACCTCAGCGGGATCGCCACTTTCAGTCTTCTGGTTGATACCAATACCCGGTTCAAGGCGCTGGGACTGGACTGGAATCTGAATTTTGACAATGAATTTTTCTACACCATGGGAGAACCGCTGTCATATATCAACACAACCGGTTTCGATGTGGAAATTCCCGTCAAACGGACAACCCTTGTCTTTACCCTCGCGCATGCCGTCAATCTCTTTGCCCGTAACGCCGAAGATCTGTGGCCCGTTTACGGAAAATATTTTGAAGGCGTCTACAACGCGATGAATTTTGCCCTGGCATGGCAGATTCCCCTCGGCGTCGGCTTCGGGGATTACGAGCTTACCTACACCCCGAGCATAACGGAAAGTGTTCCTTACGCCATCTCCCCCAACTGGCCGCTTGATCCGCTCCACCGCGGCCCCATAACCGGTTTCGCGCATTCCTTCGGCGTCAACAAAGTGGACTGGATAGACAATTTCCGCAAAGGGTACAATATCACGCTCAACAATTCCTATACCCTTCTTCCCAATACCCAAAACAGTATAGTGGCCAATATCCAATACGACGCTACCGCCATCGGACACTTCATCATCAACGACTCCCTCGGTTTTTCAACCAGGCTGAGGTTCGCCCAGTGGTTCAACAAATTCCCCCTCTCCTATACCCTGAGCACGGGGGATGTCCTTCGGGGTGTTCCCGACATGGATGTCAGCGCCGACTATATGCTTTCCCTCAACCTTGATCTTCCCATACGCATTGTCACATTCACCCCCTCAACATGGATTTCGCGGAAACTGCGCATCTTTGATTTTGAGGTGTTTCTGGCGCCCGTACTGGACATGGCGCTGGTCCGCGATCCCATCTCGGGCCGCAGGTTCAACCCAAAAGATATATATGTATCGGGAGGATTTGAACTTGTCATTTTCCCGACTTTTATGAGGAGTCTTTATCTGCGCATAAGTCCCTGTTTCGATCTGATCAAATTTATCGATCAAAGCGCCGTACCCTTTTTCGGCAGGGATTCAAACGGCGCGAGAAATATCGAACTGTTTCTTGGCATGGAATTTTCATATTAACGGAGAGCCCGCATGAAGAGGATCATAGTACCGGTTTTGCTTTTCGGTGTAACATTCGGTCTCTTTTCCCAGGAGACGCTTGTTTCCGATACCGAGCGCTATTATGATTTTCTTGCCTTGAGGGGTTTGACGGCGCGGCCCTATCTTAACTACAGAACCCTTTCCGATTCGGCCTGGAAAATTGACGAGGGAACAAACCACCCATGGCAGGACAACAAGTTATTTTCAAGGTACACTCTGCATGAGAATATCTTCCTCCGCCTCTACGGCCCCGAACTCTTCACGTCCTTCAATACGGCCTTCCCCTACGGACAGAATGACGGCGCACTCTGGCAGGGCAAAGGCTTTAACATGAGCGTTTCGGCGGGCGTCCGCTTTGAGGGGTACGGGTTCGAGCTGACATTCAAGCCGCAGTTTGTTTTTTCGCAGAACCTGAAATTTGGAATCATAAACTCAAACTACTATGATAGTCCCTACGGTTATGTCTGGGGATACCACCATAACGCGGGTATCGACGCGCCCCAGCGCTTCGGAGACAGGGCCTTTTTTGAATACGACTGGGGCGACTCGGAAATCCGCTACACCTGGAAGACTCTCACCGCGGGTTTCGGCACACAGGCAATATGGCTGGGACCCGCGTATCTAAACCCCATACTCCATTCCAACAACGCCCCTTCATATCCCAAATTCGACATTGGCATAAGAAGGCAGTCTGTCACCATTCCATGGATAGACTGGTACGCGGGCGACATTGAGGCCCGCCTCTGGATAGGCCGTCTTTCCGAATCGGACTATTTTGACAACGATCCGTCAAATAATCTTGTCATGTTCCATGGCCTTGCCATGGCCTACGCTCCCTCATTCCTCCCGGGCCTTACCCTTTCCGTTAACCGCGTAAACATGGTTCCCTGGACGTGGGGAAATTTGAAGCATGTGATTCCAAGCAGCGAAAACGCCAATGAGGATCAAAAAGCGTCGTTTGGCCTGTCTTATATACTCCCCCAGGCCGGATTTGAGGTATACGGGGAATTTGCGGTTGATGATTATTTTTCGGGAGGAATAGAAGGATATTTAACATATCCCATACACGCGTTTGTTTATTATGCCGGATTTAAAAAGACTCTCGACATTGTACCGCGGAAAAAGATATACGGCGAAATTATCTTTGAATTTAACTGGTTTGAAATGTCTCAAAATTTTCAATTTGCATGGCCATACAGTTTTTATTTTCACTATCAGATGCATGGATATACCAACAGGGGGCAACTGCTGGGCAACGCAAGCAGTCCCGGGGGAAACAGCCAGTATTTGCGTTTTGTATTGTTTTATCCGAAGGGTAATTTTTCCATCTTCATAAGCCGGAATAACCCTGACAACAATTATGTATATAAAGATGCCGTAAACAGTATAACAATGCTGACCGCTTTCAAGGCAAATTGCAATTTTGGAATGGACGCCAGCTATTTTTTATTGCCTTCATTAAAGATTTCCGCAGGATGTATTTATAACTATATTATCAATCCGTATTTTGGTCAACAAGTCGTCTCCGGCACGGACAGCAGGCACAATTTTTCATTGATTTTCGGCTTGAATTGGACTTTTTAGCTCAGACTTGTCCGATAATCCGGCTGAGTATCTCTTAATCTCCACAGGAAGTAATTCTTGAAAAATATTTTATTCTTTGCCCACTACAACAAATACGATCTTTTACAAGATTACGTATTATATCTGCTCGATCATATAAAACATATATATGATCGCATTGTATTTATCTCAAACAGTAAAATACCGGATGACAAGTACGAAAACCTTGCGGGATTATGTCACTCTGTTATCATCCGGGAAAACAAGGGATTTGATTTTGGCGCATGGAAGGATGCTCTTTTAAGGGAAGGATGGGACAAATTAACTGATTATGATACCGTAACATTGATGAACGATACCTGTTTCGGTCCTTTGTATGATTTGTATCCTGTTTATGAACAAATGGAGGCCAGAAAGACTGATTTCTGGGGGTTAACAAATTACAGAACAACAGGCAAAACAAAACTGAGCAGGGATGGCCCTCCGTACGTTCAAAGTTATTTTATTTGTTTTGGCAAAAAAATAATCCGATCTTTCACATTCCAGCGGTTTTGGAACAAAGTCAAATATCTTGAAAAATACAAGAAAG
>JAIRXH010000027.1 GCA_031268385.1 Treponema sp.
ATACCAGCCCGAAACCAGCGGCAAAAGGGACGCCGGGGGCTGCGGAGGCTGTTTCGGAATTTCCCCCCCGGCCTCCGGGACCGGTGCGGAGGCGCAGGAAACAAGGAGGACCCCGGCGAAAAGAAGAGCCGCGCCCGACAGGGCCAATCTGGTTTTTCCCATCCTTCACCTCCCTGGATTATAGTAGAGTTGTTCAACAACCCGCTTGACTGGTGAACAAGTTTCGCATACTACCGCCGCAATTACAAGGCCGGAAATTCTTCAAGGCATATTTTTCCGGCTACTCGACGAAAATAAAAAAAATTGGTATGGTGGGAAAAGCACGCTTTTTAAGAGAGGGTACCATGATTCGAGGCGGAGATATTGTCAAGGGAAGCTGCCTTTTGCAGAAGGGACAGCCTTACCTTGTCGTTGAAAGGGAATTCCACAATCCGGGAAAAGGAACCGCCATTGCCAGAATAAAAATGAAGAGCATCAAGGACGGTTCCGTATTGAGCCTGACCATTCCGACCCAGCAGGAAATCGAGGATGCCCAGGTGGATACCCACCCCTGCCAGTATCAGTACGCGGATCAGGACAATTATCATTTTATGGATAACGAGTCCTATGAACAGTACGAAGTGCCCATCACCGAAATGCCGGACAAAAAGTATTACCTCAAGGATGGGGATGTCTACGAACTTACCATCTGGGAAGGAAGGGTGATTGACATAAAGATTCCCTACAAGGTTGTCTTCGCCGTCGCGGAAAGTGAAAATTATATCAAGGGCGACACCGTTTCGGGGGCGACAAAACCCATCACCACCGAAACGGGCCTTACCGTCCGGGTGCCCCTCTTTATCAAACAGGGTGAAAAGATCCTCGTGAACACCGAAACCAACGAATATGTCGAACGGGTGAACAGCTGACCGGGACCCAGGCGGAACGCCGCATTGTTGAATCCTCTATATCAAAAACAGTCCCCTTCAAATTTCGCGGCATTGATTTTTCTTTCGCGCTTTCCCACGGCCTCTTCAGTTCAAATGATATAGACAGGGGAACACGGCTCCTTCTGGGGGTTCTTTCCGGCATTCTGGATGAAGGCGGCCCCCTGCCCCGCGCCGTACTCGACGCCGGATGCGGCGCGGGGATCATGGCGGTATGCGCGGCGGGGGCTCTTGGCCGCCTTTACGCGGAACGCGCGGCGGACGGCGGGAAGGCGGACGCGGCGGTCTTTCATGTACGCGCCCAGGACAGGGACGAACTTGCCAGGCTCTTCACCGTGTACAACGCCGCCGGAAACGGCGTCTCTTCCGGGGAACTTTCCGCCCATACCGAACCGCTGCTTTCCGGCCCTCCGGGGGCAACGTGGGATCTTGTCCTTTCAAACATTCCCGCCAAGGCGGGGCTTCCGGTGCTGGAAGATTTTATCCGCCGTCTGGGCGGACTGCTTGCCCCCGGCGGCAGGGCGGTTCTGGTTGTGGTACACACCCTGGCCGATTTTTTCAGGCGTCGCCTCTGTGAAACGGGAAGCCTGGCAGACAGGGAAGAAGCGGGCGGCGGATATTCGGTGTTTGTGTACGCCCCCGGACCGGGCGTCCCCGCCGGAAAGGACGTGAAGACCGGCGGCGGCGGTTTTTGCGTCCCGCGCTCCGCGTACACGCGGGAAGGACACGATCTGGAACTTGAGGGAACGGCGCTCCATATCGATACGGTCTACGGGGCGCCCGGATTCGACAACCCCGGGGGGGCCGTCCTGGCGGCGGTAAAACTGGTCCGCAGACTGGGCCCCGGAGCGCTTCCGCCGCGCGGGAAGAAGGCGCTTGTACATGAAGGCGGACAGGGATGGTTTCCGGCATGGCTGCTCCGCTTCGCCGATCTCTCGCCTTCGGAGCTTGTCCTTTCGGGAAGAAACATACTCGCCCTTGCCGCCGCCGCGCACAATACCGGCGTCAGCTTCGTCATCCCGGCGGCGGAACTCTTTTCCGAAGATCAGTTTGAGGTTCTTTTTCCGGACGGAAAAACGCGGACGGAAAAAACGCCTTTCGGTTTTATCGCCGCCTTTCCCGAATGTATTCCCCGTACGGAAAGGCTTGACGCCCTGTGGGAAGGAATCTCCTCGCTGCTTGCCGAAGGCGGCCTCGCGCTTGTTTCACTTCCGTCCGGGGAAGCCGGCCGTTTCGACAGGAAAAAGCCCGCGGGCTTTACGCGGAAAGGGGATCTGAAACGCGGCGGCTTCAGGGCGCTCGCGTACAGGCGCTGACGGAATGGCCGGGGCCCGCGCTTTTACCGCGGGCATTCACCGCCGTCCGCCTTTGACGCGGACTACTTCTTTGCCGCCGAGAGCGCCTTCATTACCGCTTCGTTGAACTGGTCCCAGGCTATGGTCGCCCCGCTTACCGCCTCAATCTGCCCCGGTTTTCCGGCGCGGACCAGATCCCCGGCGTATTGTTCCATGGCCCTGACCGCGAGCTGGGCCTTGTCGTAAAAGGACCGGTTCGAAATTTCGCCGTTTACCTTTCCGTAGTCTTCATCCTTTACCGTTCCGTCCTTCTGCCAGGTAACAAAAGTACAGTCCGTTATCCTGCCGCCGCTGACGACAACGGACACTTCTCCCCACGCGCCCGTATCGTCTTCGCCGCTTCTTCCGGCGTAGGTTCCGTCCCGGTAAGACGCCCCGCCGCAGCCTGAAAAAAACACGGCGCAGACGAGAAGGACGATTATGCCGCCTGCAAGCGGACCTGCCTTTACGTTTTTCATGTTAACGCTCCATTTTTATTGTCAACGATTTTCGCTATTTTCCCGTGCTCCAGCACAACGGTCCGCTCCGCGTCTTCGGCGACTTCAGGATCATGGGTTACCACGATGATCGTACTTCCTTCCGTGTGGAGCTGCCTGAAAATATCGATCACAATACTCTCGTTCGCCTCGTCAAGGTTTCCCGTCGGTTCGTCGGCAAGTATAAGCGCGGGGTAATTGATCAGCGCCCTGGCTATGCAGACCCGCTGCTGTTCCCCGCCGGAAAGCTGGCTGGGCAGGTGCTTTGCCCGCGCGGCAAGCCCGACGCGTTCCAGCGCCGCCATTGCTTCTTTTTCATCGGGCATGCTGTGGTAATACTGGGCGACCATGACATTTTCAAGCGCGGTCAGGTAATTCACCAGATGAAACTGCTGAAAAATAAGTCCTATCTTGTCCCGCCTCACGGCGGTAAGGTTCCTGTTGCTTTCCCCGGAAATATTGACGCCGTCAAGCAGCACGTCTCCGGCCGAAGGCCTGTCCATGCAGCCTATGATGTTCATCATGGTGGTTTTCCCCGAACCTGAAGGACCCATGATGGCAAGCCATTCCCCGCGCCGCACCGAAAGCTGTATATCCTTGAGGGCGGCAAGGCTCCCGTAATTTTTTGAAACGTTCTTTAATTCCAGAAGATCCATATACGCTCCTTATTCCCCCCGAAGCACTATCGCCGGATCAACATCGACGGCGCTTCGCACGGGAATGATGCATGCAACGCAGGTAACAATAACCGAGGCTGCGAGGGTAAGGGGAAGAAGAAGGATGGGGAAGGCGACATAACGGTTGAACACGTTAAGGCCCACGACTTCCGCGAAGACAAAGCCCAGCGCCGATCCCAAAAGGCCTCCGGCCGCGCCCAGGAAGATTCCCTCTCCGATAAATTCATACACAAGGCTGCGGTTGGAAGCCCCCAGCGCCTTGCGCAGTCCTATTTCCCGCCTTCTTTCGGCGATGACGGCCATCATTGTCGTAGCCACGCAGATCATGATAAGGACAAGTACAACTACCGTAACAAGGACGATCAGCGCCTGCAGCTTTGACAGCACGGCGCCTTCCGAATCGGTAACGCGCTTTACAAGGCGGGGGCTTACCCCTTCCACACCGGCGGAAATGCTCAGGGCCAGCGCCTCAAGGGTTTCGGCGGGGGCCCGTATGCTGCACTCCACCACGTCAAAACCGCTTTCGCCGGTCATGGCCTCAAAGTCGTCAAGGGACATGAACACGAAGGCTTCTTCGGTTCCGCCCGTTTGAAGAACGCCGGCAACGGTAAATTCCCGGCTGAAAGGCTCGTTTCCGGGGACCTGACCGGCAACGGTAAAAACGCTTCCCGGCACAAGGCGTATGGCGCCGGCCACTTCCTCCCCTATGAGGGCTTCCCCCGGTTCAAGGGGCCAGCGGCCGGAAACAAACCAGTAGGGACTTGTCCTCTGCGCGCCTTCCATGTCGGTGCCGGCCGCCATAAAGGGCTGCTCATTGATCTGTATGACATGGTAGCGGTACGGGGCGACTCCGGCGACCAGTTCGCCGGGAAGAAAAGATACCGCCCTTTCAACGGTCCCGGCGCTCATCAGAACGGAACCGCCTGAAGGGACAAACACGAAGTTCGTTCCGTACGAGCGGAATTCCTCTCCCATCTGACGGGGTATGTCGCAGGAGATCGTGATGAGCCCCGAAAGAATCGCCGCACCCGTGGCCACGGCAAGAAGGGCCGTGATCATGCGGGATCTCCTGCGGACAAGGGAGCTTGCCGCCATCTTCAGGTAAAAGCGGGATCTGTTCATTCCCTACCTTCCATGGAGCACCTCGGCGGGCCGCAGCGAAAGAAGAAGCCGTATGGCGGGAATGCTTCCGGCAATACACACAAAAAACACCATCACGGCGACTATGGGTATGACCATGGGTTTGATGTCTATCGCCGAATCAAACACCGTCCGTCCTATGATCTGGGCAAAGCCAAGACCGGCGAAGTAACCGGCGGCTCCCCCCGCTATGCCGGTGATGAGCACCTGGGTAATCACCAGCGCCGACACGGAAACATCCTCCGCGCCCACGGCCTTGAGCAGTCCTATTTCGGCCGCCCTTTCCATGACGCCGGTAGTCACAAGGTTGGAGATCCCCAAAGCCGAACCGGCAAGACTGAGCACGGTGATAAGGAGCATGAGGAGCCGCGTCTTTTCCAGAATGGCCCCTTCGGATTCGGCCACCTGGCGTATGGGCTTTGACACCGCCCCGGTGATCACCTCGTCTATCTGGTAACAGATCGCGCTGACATAGGCGGTACAGTACCAGATTTCATGCTCCTTGGGGGAAAGGCTCCTTGGATCCTGGGCCGCCCGGCGGGAAAGTTCATTGTCCGGCGTGGTAAGGGCGCTCACCTCCACCCTGCTTACAAGGCCGGGCCTGTCCGCGAGTTTCTGGGCGGCGGCAAGGGGCACATAGACGGTGTCGTCTTCGTCCCCGCCCGCGCTGAAAACCCCCCTCACCGTAAAACGCGCCTGGCGTTCCCCGATGCGGGCGGTAAAGACATCTCCGGGGGCAAGGCCGAGCCGCTTCGCCGCCTCTTCCCCGACCATGGCGGCGCCCTCCTCTTCATCGTCAACCCAGCTTCCGCTGACATCCCACCAGCGTTTCATGTTCCGCATGCCGGTATCCACCGTTTCGCCCGTGGGAAGCTCAAGGCGGCGGTTGAACCAGGCGCCGGCCATCCTCACCTGCGTTTCCTGCCCGGAGGACCCGGCCGCTTCCGCCCGGCTTATGAAGTAGGGCGTAAAGTCAACAATGTTAAAGGCCCAGAAGATCGTCTTGATCCTGCCAAGCTCGTCCTCGGCAAGGTACTTGTCGGATACGCCGCTTCCCTCGGTTACTCCGTACAGATCGTCAAGCAGCGAAGCGCCCCTGGGCAGAACATTGATATTCGCGCCGTACGCCTTGAGTTCCCGGTTCACCTTGTCGCCGACATCAAGCATTACGTTGAGCATTGCCGCGGCAAGCGACGCGCCAAGAGCAACGGTAAAGGCGACCATCAGCATCTTGCCCTTCTGGCGGAAAAGAGCGCCCCGTACCATTCGTCCGAACATTATTTGAACCTGCCTTTTTCATTTTCAAGATCGGAAAGCCGCACGATCATCCCGCCTGACCGCATCGAATATTCAAGCGGCACCGGATTGCAGCCCCCCTTGAAGCCTATGGTCGATTTGTTCATCACCACGTCACAGAGCCTGCAGATCACCTCGTCTTTTCTTTCGTAGTAGCCGGTATTGCCGCAGATGTCGCAGGCGTCAAGGCCCACGCCGTAGGAGACGGCGCCCTTTTTTATGACGATGAACCGTACCTCCGTCCCGTCCGACGCGTTCCAGGCGAAACGGTGAAGATGACCGTCCTCAATCTGCCCTATAGGTATCATGATTTCTTCCCCCGTTATGGTCATGGGTTCCGCGGGGGAAAGAACCGCGGGACGCTCGTTATACGCTTTAAGCGCGGTAAAAGACAAAACCAGACACACAAGACCCGCGATGGACAGTACCGCCCGGCGTCTTGACCGCCGTAATCCCGCCCTGAGTTTCCGCAGCTCGGCGGGATTCCGGTATTCAAGGCGGGGACGCGCAAGAGCGGCAAGAAGGCCGAAGAGGACAAGGGACGACAATCCCATGACAATATAGAGAAAAACAACGCTGTTATTGACCACAACCCCGATGACGGCGAACAGCGCCTGGTTCAGGGGAATGATCCGGCGGGCAATCAGATACCGGATGATCGCCGTCGCCTGGTTAACCATGTTGACCGAAAGGATCACCGAGAAGATCACGGCCGGTCCCGCTCCGGGAAGCGCGGCCGCGGATTTGAAGATCCCCAGGCTGACAAGTATTGAAAGCGCAAGCCCCCCGGCAAATCCCATCAGTTTGAAAAGAAAATCGGTGCTGATGATGCTTTCACCGGCAAGGGTAAACTGCGAAGGGTAAAGAAGAATATCGGGAAGCGCCGAAAAAAGAAGGAGAGCCTCAAGAACACCGGCCGTGATATAAAGGAAAAAGCGGAGGCGGCTTCCCCCTCCGTTCTTTTTTCGCACCGAAAAAAGAATCCAGTACAAAGAGAGGAACAAAATGCCCAAGGCAAGCGCGGCGGCGAATATCCCCGTAACAAGCCTTGTACGGTTGATGAGGGCCGTTGTACGCCTCAATACGGCAACGAGGAGGGAAAGAACCGTTCCCAGGGCGCAGCCCTGCCAAAGCCGCTTTAATCCCGAAGGTTCTTTCATGTGTAAAACAACGGCAAACAGCATTGCCGAAAAAATCCCGGCGGCAAGAGAATTTTCCGCCGCCAGGATAAAATACCTGATCACAGCCTGATTATACCTTACTGTACCTCGTGTTTACCACTGGGGTCCTGTATAATTAACGTCCCACTCGGCCCTGAGGGGCTGACCCCAGAACCTGCCGGGCACACCGGTCGCCTGATCCACATGGAGCACATAGCCCTGAGCCTCAGGATTCTGAATAAGGAAAACAACTTTGTACTGACCGACGCCGTTCAGTTTGACGTTCGCGCCGTAGTGGGGGCCGTCGCTGGCGTTCATCGGCATGAAGGTGCCTTCCGCTCTCCAGCCCGACGCCTGGGTAATTTCATAGCGTACGGTCAGGTTGGGAACAAAGTCCCCGACGCCATAGCCAAGATCATTTTCCAGCGCCGAAATATCCGCTTCGATGTGAATATCGGCCTGGGCCGCCGGAAGTCCGGCCGACGCGGGGATCATGTCGACAGGCTGAAAGTAAACGCCCGCGACATTGAGGGGCCCGAGTTCACGATCTTCCCCCAGCGGGAATTCCTCAAACCCGGCCTCTTCGCCGGGATTCACCGTGCTGGCAGGCCGTGATCCCTGCTGTCCTTTCGCAAAGGCAAATCCCGCCAAAAGGCACATCAACATAACAACAATCAAGGTTCTCTTTTTCATAGAGAGACTCCTCCTGATATTTTTTCTCAGGCCACAAGGCCCGAGTTGGTCACTTTGGAAATACCGCGCCTGCCTTTTTTGCGTATCTGAAAGACAAAGACGGTTACGGTTATCGCAAGAAGCGCGAGCTGGGGAATCAGCGTTTCAAGGGTCGGATAGATCCCCAGTATGTCCACCGTCCCCATGCCCTGTATCGTGGTAACGCCCACCACATTGCCCTCCTGCAGCTCCTTGATGCCGTTCCCCAGAAAGCTTATCGACATGACAAAAAGCAGGACGCTTGTACCGAGGAAGAAGGGCTTGAGGGGAAGTCTGATGCTGAGAAAACGGATCAGAATGTAGACAACCACAAGAAGCACACAGCCTATGCCGAAGCCCAGCCAGATCATGCCGGTAAAATCACGGTTTCCCGCAAGCAGCGCCTGATAAAACAGTATGATTTCCGCGCCTTCCCGGAACACGGCAAGGAAGGCCGCGAAGGCCAGCGAAAACATGCTGCCGCGCGCTATCGAGTTCTGCACCTTTCCTTCGATGAATTTTGACCAGGCTTCCGCTTCCGCCTTGGACACCATCCAGTTGCTGACATAAAAAAGAACCAGAACGGCAAGGAGCATGGTTGCCCCTTCAATGATCTCCTGGTTCCGCCCGCTTGAGGCGCCGACAAGCAGGTTGAGGAGGAAGGCCATTACCGCGCTGAAAACAAGGGCGATAAGGGAGCCCCAGTACACGGGCTTTACGCTCTTTTTGTTTCCGCTCTTTACAAGGTAGGCGATAATGGCCCCGACAATGATGATAGCCTCAAAGCCTTCCCGGAGGATGATAAGGAGCGCGCCAAGAAACGCGCCGAGCGCTCCGCCTGATTTGGCGTCAAGCTGTTCGGCGTCTTCCCTCAAGTAGGCGGCAAGCGTCGCGAGGCCGTCCCGTACGTCGTTTTCGGAAGCGCCCCGGTTTATCGCCTTTTTTACCGTGCTGAACTGATATTCAACCGTGCTGGCCCGCGAGCCTGATATGCGGGTCATGACGGTTTTTTCAAAACCCACCTTTTCATAAAACTGAAAGTAGGCGACATCCACTTCCTCCACCGCGCCTTTCGCGTCGCCCGCGCGGTATTTGTCCAGGGCCCTGTCAAGGACGGCCGCCATTTCTTCCGCCGTCTTTGTCCAGCTTCTTGTTGACGCCAGGGGCTCTTCCTTTCCGTCAAGGACACCCGCGGTAACCCGCAAGAGGTGATTTAACTGGTTTATGTCGTTTCGAATTTCCTGCTGGGTCTTTCCGCCTGAAAGGGAGGTCTTTACATACTCAAACCAGTCGTCAATATTCCGGGCCCTCGCCTCCGAGATGACGCTTTTGACATTTCTTTCAAATTCGCCGCGGTAATATTCGTTATAGGCCCTGTCCACCAGGGCGCGGGCCCCTTCGGTATCGCCGGCCACATACCTGTAATACGCTTCGCTTGTAACAAGGCGCATGTCGGCTTCCACCGACTCCCAGGGCCCTGTATCGGCGAAACTATATGAACCACACAAGAGACAAAAAAGCATCGCTATAGCCGCGGCCTTACGCACAGTTATTACCTCCAGATTACGAGATGTCCCCTTTACGCGGACAGCCGCGCCGGCTTTTCCCAAGGGAAGCACCGACGCAGTATGTCAAGGCTAACATCATACGAGTGAAAGATAGCACCAACTAACTTTTTTTGTCAAGTATGTTTGCCCAAAATAACACTGCCGGCACATATAAAATCATTTTGACGATTATTAAGGAAAGGATACTTGGTAAATTCACCGGGGGGCGCGTGCCCAAAGTCGAAGACTTTGGGCTGGGGAGGTCGCTTTTACCCCTGAACCTGAAAAGAGCCCTGAAAAACACGCCTGGGGGTCCTGCCGGTGGAAAAAACACGGGGCCCTCCGGGGGCCCCTCCCCTGTTTTTTCCACCGGTACCCCCCTGTCACTTTTATCGGGCCTCTTTTCAGCCCGCCAATCGGGAATT
>JAIRXH010000098.1 GCA_031268385.1 Treponema sp.
CCCATGACGGTCCTTCAGCCGTTTAATCCCGCGGGTTTTTATCTTCGCGCCGCGTATATTCCTTACAGGTGGAATAAAAACAGGCTGGGCCTGGAGTTCGATTTCTATATTCTCGATCATCCGAACAGGGAAGCCTGGGCAAAGGATTACAGCGCCGTATCCATCCTGAGCGCGGGTTTTTTTGATATTCTGTACCAGCGGATCCTGACGGAATCTTTGCGGCTTAATATCCGGGCGGGAATCGGCATATCGAACTCCTATGATATTGGCGATGAAGAGTCCGACGACGGTACCATAACTCCCTTCGCGATAAACACCGGTATTTCGGCGCAGTATTTTTTCTGGAGAAGTCTGTACGCCGAAGCGGGACTTGACTTCACCGTTTCCTTCGGGTCGAGGATTCACGGCATACTAAGGCCCACCCTGGGCATAGGCTGGCAGTTCGGGAAAAACGCCGAAACGGGCTTCAAGTAAGCGGAGGCGGGCGGCGTCATTTCCGCGCGTCCGCAAGCCGGGCGTCCGCGCCCGGCGGCTCACAGAATCTCAAGCAGCGACCGTGTCTCATTCCAGTCAAGCATGTTGGCGGTGTACTGTTTTACAAGCAGGCGGGGCGGAAGGAGCATGTCGAATTTTCCGGCAAGGGGAATTTGATCCGTCTTTATGGAAAACGGGGGCGCTTCCGCCGGCATGAGGATGTTCCCGAGTTCCTCCTGGAAGCGGGGAAGGGGAAGGGCGGAATCTACGCGCAGGGCAAAATCGTTTTCCCTTACGGCGTATCGAATGCCCAGTGCGGCGCGGAACTGTTCGGTCTGCATGAGAAGGAGGAGCGTCCGCATGGCCCGGCTTCCCAGCCAGGGGAAAAAAAAGAAGCCGCCGTCCGGGCTGTTTCCGTTCCCGCCGCCTGACGCCGGCACGAAAAGCGCGCCCGGATCCTGCTCCCTGAAAAGGCGGCGGGCTTCGGCGAGACGGGAAAGGGCGGAAGGAAAAAGATAGGGATAGCCGCCGTCTTCTTCAAGGATCTCCTTCATGCGGCGGACCACCCTGCCGTGTATTTCCTGGCCGCCTCCCCGCCAGACGCGGACGCTTCCCGCCTCGCCGGGAACGACCCGTATTTCGCGGCGGCGGGGATCGACGCTTTCCACGCGCCTGCATATTCCCCCAAGGATGATGCCGCTTCCCTTCGGGGGAAGGTAATTCACCTTTCCCAGTTCATGGTCCCCCTGGAGGACCCGGTATTCGGCGCTGCCCGCGAAGATCGAATAGAACGAGTAGTGTCCGGTGTAACGTTCCCCTTCGACGCCCAGAATCAGGGCGCCTTCTTCCGTTTCTTCAATAACGCGGGAAGCAATAAGGCTTTCGACCAGTTCATCGAAGTCTTCGCCGCTTACCCCGGCAAAACAGGGGAAGGAAAGGATGAGGCCGGAGAGGGCCTTCCTCCCGTGTTCGCCCCGCGACGCCAGGACGCTCAGGGTTTGATGGCAGAGGAGGCTTAGGGGCAGGGGCTGTTCAGGCGCGTCCTCTATCCATTTGTCCCTGATGTAAAGTTCTATAACGGCAATGGTCTTTACAAGATCCCATGGGATCATACGCGCCGGGCCGCGTTCGGCGCGTTCCCGCGGCCTTTCCTCAAGGGCGGTGAAGTAGATTTCCGCCCTGCCTGTTCTTCTTCCCGAACGGCCCAGGCGCTGGACAAAGGCGGAAACGCCGGTGGGCGGCCCTATCTGTATGATGCGGTCCAGGGACCCCGTGTCTATTCCCAGTTCCAGCGTGGCTGTGGCCACCGTGGTAACGGGCCGGGAACTTTCCCTGAGTTCACGCTCGGTCCGGACGCGCAGATGCGCGGCCATGCTGCCGTGGTGTACGCGGTAACGGTCTCCGCCCCGGTGTTCCGCCGAAATGGCGCGCAGGGCGGCGGCGGTCTCTTCGGCTTCAAGGCGGCTGTTGGTAAAGATGATGGAACGCTTTCCCCTGGTTTCACGGTACAGCGCCCCGTAATAGTCCCTTTCCCCGCCGTCTTCGGCCTTGAAATAATCCAGCCCAATGCGGAGGCGGCGTTTTGTTTTCCTGTCGTCTATAAGGACGGCGCTCTGTTCACTTCCCATGGAAAGCCAGCGCATGGCTTCTCCGTAATCTCCAAGGCTTGCCGAAAGTCCTATCCGCCGGGGTTCTCCGCCTTTTCCCACGGTGAACGCCTTTATGCGGGCAAGCTGGCAGAGGATCTGGCTTCCCCTGTCGCTTCCCATGAACGCGTGAACTTCGTCTATGACGACGAAGGCGAGGGCGGAAAAGAGAAAAGGTATTTTTTCGGGATGAAGGAGGAGCAGGGCCTCAAGGGATTCAGGGGTTATCTGCAGAATCCCTTCGGGGTTTTCAAGGACTTTCCGCTTGCCGCTTTGAGGCGCGTCGCCGTGCCAGCGCCTTAGGGGTATTCCCGCCCGCGCCGCAAGCGGTTCAAGGCGCGAGGCCTGATCGTTGATAAGCGCCTTGAGCGGGCTGACGCAGAGGACGCTTATTCCGGCGGCCTTTGCCAAGGTGGGTCCGGCCTCCCTTTTCCCGGCGGCGTTTTTCCCCGGCGCGAGGATGGAGAGAATGGGAAAAAACGCCGCCTCGGTTTTTCCCGAAGCGGTGGCGGCCGCGATAAGGACGTGTCCTTCCCCGTCAAGGATGGCGGCGGCCGCTTCTTCCTGTATGTCCCTCAGGGCGCCCCATTTTTTTTCGTAGATGTATTCGCGTATAAAGGGCGCAAGGCGGGAAAAGGAAGAGGACATTCCTATACTTCAAATTCCGCGTAGCCGGGATCTCCGGGGCTGAACCCCTTTACCCGGTAGCCGTCGCGGTACACGATGGTGTCGAAGTCCAGGCGGGGATCGTCGCGGAGTATGCTCAAGAGGCCGAGAAAATCCCTTGTGATCTCCCGGGGGGTAACGAACTCTTCCGCGCCGGGAACGGAAAAGGCGAGGTCTATGAACGCTTCTATTTCCCGGCTGCCGAGGGAACTTTCGTATCCCCAATGGCCTGAGTGTATGTCCCGAAGCCGTTCCAGAAGGACGTGAATTTCTTCCCTGGCAAGCCGGGCAAGTTTGAGCACGGGACTTTCAAAAACGGAGTACCCTTCCCTGGCGAAGCGGTTGTCTTCAAGGCGGCTTTTGAGCGCGGGGTAGCTTGCAAGCCCCCTCCTGTCGTCTTCTATAAAGCGGGGGGTTCCCGACATGTAGATTCCCATCCGTTCGGTTTTTCCCTGCATGGCGTCGTTGAACATGGTAAGGAGTCTTTCATAATTTTTTTCCCTGGACTGCCGGTTGGTTATCTTGTAGAGGTTCACCCCTTCGTCAATGAATACAAGGAGTCCCCGGTATCCGGTGCGGCAGGCAAAGGCCCCGAGCAGTTTGAGGTAGGCGTACCAGTTGTCGTCGGTTATGATTTCTCCTGCGGGGAAAAAGGCCCTGGCCTCCGTGCGGGTGGAAAATTCGCCCCTGAGCCACCTCAGGGCGGCGTTCTGTTTTTCGTCGTCCCCCGCGGCGAAGGCGCGGTAGTAGCACGCGACGGCGGCGGCGAAATCATAGCCGTGCGCCATCTCTTCCATTTCGGCGAGCGTTTCAAAGATCCGCCTCTCAAGCGCGGGGAAGAGATCCCTGTCAAACGGACCCGTCCGGTTTTCCGGCCCCGCGCCGGCGGAAGCGCCGTCCCGCGCCAGTTCCATCCGTATTGAGTTGATCCAGCGTTGAAGGAGCGTTTCAAGCGCGCCTCCTTCCGGCCGCAGTTTGGTGGAAAGCCTTCCTGTCAGTTCGCGGTAGGTTTCAAGCCCCGCCCTGTTTGATCCCGAAAGCCGTTTTTCGGGGGAAAGATCCGCGTCGGCCGTGATGAAGTTGTTTTCCATCGCGTAGTTTCTGACGGCCTGCAGAAAGAAACTCTTGCCGCTGCCGTAGCGGCCCGTAATGAAGCGGAAGACCGACGCGCCCTGTCCCAGGTTTTCAAGATCGCGGAGTATGGTTTCAAGTTCCCGCTTCCGTCCTACCGCGATGTATTCAAGGCCTATGCGGGGCACAACCCCGGCCGAAAGCGAATTGAGTATTGCCGTGCTTATCCGTTTTGGAATATCGTTCATGCCGCTCCGTTTCCGTTTTTGAATTATACGTCAAAGAGACGATCCAGTTCCTCCCTGTATTCTGCCTGAATTTCCGGTCCTTCGTCCATGGCGTTGACAAGAAGATCTCCAAAAAGTTCCCCAAAGCGTTCGTTGATCCCGTCTATGAGAAGATCCGGCATGACGCCGTTCCGCCTGGCAAAGGCGTCAAAATCCACCCTGTTTCCGCCGCGCAGGATGGAAAGGGCCGTTCTTTCCGTTTCGCTTAACGCCGAAAGAAAAACGGCAAGCCGCGGCCGCTCCCCGCCCGGCGTGAAGGGTTTCGGCAATGCCGGCGGCGTTTTTTGCCTCGCGCCGGGTAATTCGGTGAACGATGGACGTTCGGTAAACGACGGATGTATAGTGAACGAAGGTATTTCAACCGATATGTCTTTTTCACGCGGTGTTTTGGAGGCGGGCGGGGCAAGGATTTCCCTTGTCTCTTCCGATTCCTTTCTGAGTTTTTCAAGCCGTTCGGCCCGTACGCTCTGCCTGCCTATGGGAATTTCGCGGGGCCGCAAAACGCCGTCAAGCGTCCCGTCGGCTATGCTTTTCCAGGGTTCGGCAAGAGGTTTCCGGTTCACCCCGGCTTTTATGCCAAGACGGAATTCCAGGTGGTTCCTCAGCGTCTCAAGGAATTCCAGAAGGGGCCGGTGGCGGGAAAAAGAGATCCATTCGGCGGTATACGAGGAAGATCCCGCGCCGCCCAGTCCGTTAAAGGCGTCCCTCTTTTCCCTGTGTGAGGCGGGAGGATAAAAAAACGCGAAAAAACGCAGCCTGAAATTTTCTCTAAGAAAGCGGTCGGCGGCGTTAAGGACCCGGACGGTTTCTTCCGTAACGCCGTCTGTCATGGTCCGCATGTCTTCCGCCCTGATGACATTGTTCCCGTCAATGAAACGGCTGTGGATAGAGAGATCGGCAAGAATGCCGGGGACGCCTTCGCCGTCTTCCGTATTTATGGAAGGAACAAGGGGAAGGAGGAGGGGCAGGGCCTCCTCCTCAATTTCGTAGAGCGCGGCAAAGTCAAGGAGCCAGGCGGGAAAGTACGCATCCATTCCGGGAAAGTCCCGGCGGCAGCAGGTCCAGAGTTCAAGGAGTTCCCGGAAGGCCGCCGTCCCTTCCCCGCCGCCCATGGCGAGGATGAGTTCCCGTGCGTAAAGGCGTATATACTCTTCCCCGGCCGCCGGCAGGGACCCGCCCGGTTCCCGGCGCCGCCTGAATTCGCCGCGCCAGTAAAAAAAATAACGCGCCTGGCCGCCGTCAAGCGAATCGAAAGAAGGGTCCCGGCGGAAAGACTTAAGGGGAACATAAGGCGATTTTTCCCCCGCCTCGTTGACGCGGGAAAGTTCGGTAAGCAGATCGGCGGCCGGAAGTTTTCTGAATTTCACCCTGTCCGAAAAAAGGACGGGGAGCTTTCCCGGCGGCCGGGGAGGCCTCAGTATCGCCCGCCTCCGGCCGCCTGACTCGTTCTCCTTTTCCCCGCCCGGTTCGGGGAGGGGAAGGGGAGTGTTCAGCCTCCTTACCAGGTATTTGTCAAGGCGCTCGTCCTTTATGCCCAGCATGTTCCGTATGCCGTCTTTAAGCCTCATTCTGTTTTCTTTTCCCGCCGAAGCCTCAAACGGATCGGAAAAAATTCCCAGAATAACCGGGGCGCTTACCGCGCCCGATTGCAGCGCGGGAAGGGCGTAAAACGCCCCGCCTGACGGGGGTTCTTCCGGTTCAAGCAGCACAAGGAGATCGTAACTGCGGGCAGGACCGTTTGCCGCAAGATCGTCGTACAAGGCCCTGGCTATACGGGGAGGGGCGTTTTTGAATTCGGGCAGTTCCCCAAGGTACAGTTCGTAACAGATCCGGTCCGTAACAATGAGCGCCGTTCCCGTTTCCCCGGAAAGATCCGCCGCGAGGGAAGCCAGACATTCGGCCTGTTCCCGCCGCCTCCGTATAACGGCGCCGCCTGAAAAACCGAAAGACCGCAGGAACTTTACATGGGCCATGAAAATATCCTTCGCCGCCCGCAAAGTCCCGTCTGTTCCCGTCCCGTCGTTCCAGAATTCCGTTCTCCATTCAAAGGGCAGAAAGCCCGCCGGTCCGTTTCCTTCCCTGAATATGATGTCCGCCGCCGCCGGCCTGAAACTTCCAAGCGGGATTCCCCCCGCGTAGTGTCCCAGGGGAAGAAGGCCGGCCCCTTCAAGATCTTCTCTCCGTGTCCACCTGTCGTCCAGCAGCACGTACTCCCTTTCCATGAGGGCGGAGACTTCGGGGGCAGGGTAGTGCCTGTCACCGTATTTCAGGGACGGAAAGGCCCGCGCCTCCGGGGGCCCGCGATCCTCCGTTTCTTCCGGGCGCGCCGCCTGTTCTACCGTGTACACAAATGAAAGGGCAGGTGGCGGGACAAACAGCGATTCTTCCGAAAAAAAATCGCGGAGTTTCGCGTCGCCGAAACGGCGGAGGAGATCCCGCCGGGTGTCGTGGAAACGGGGAATATCCTCGCCCCTGAGGACGAGCTTTCCCCGGACGGTTTTTCCGTCCGGGGCGGGGCCGTTTCCGGCGTCACTGCCCTTTGCGGCCGGGGCGGACCAGGCGGCAAGGAGTTCGTCCATGGTTTCATCGTCCATTATTTCATGGACAATTCCCCGGCAGTAACGGTGGCGGGGAAGATCCTCCAGGGGAAGCCATGAGGCGGGATCTCCGTCCGTTCGTATTTCTATATACACAGGCGGAAGGGGAGTGTCCTTCTCCGCTCCGCGCGGCATTCCTCCGGGGCCGGGCACAAGCGCAAGTTCCGTAAGGCGGTCTTCCCGCCCCGCGGGAAGGGGAGGCGAAACGGCAAGGGCATAATCGCCGCTTCGCAGAAGCGAAAGCAGCGCCCTGCCCCGGACAATCTTTTCGGCAAGCGGATGTCCCGGCGCTCCGGGAAGGCGCCATACCGTGTTTCCTTCGCGGAAAAGGCCGCCGCCAAGATCCCGGACGCCTTTGGGAAGTTTTCGTATGAAGATTCCTTTTGAGTATTCAAGAATGAAAAACGGCCTGTCTATGACGCGCGTCACGGGGCGAAGGGGCTTTTCAGATCCCTGTCGTCAAGCGCTATTACCACCCTGCCTTCGCTGAGGAGCCGCCTGTTTGCGCCGGAAGAAATGATGAGGAGGCTGTCTTCCCTGTCGATGATGTAATCCGTGGGACGCGCGCCAAAGACGCCCCTGGCCAGGATGCGCAGGGGATTGCCGCCGACAAGGCCGGCTATTTCCCCGGCCAGCCCCGAAGGGGTTTCCTGGAACACAGCCGACTGGGGCACGTAGCGGACCATGGTTTTTAGCGAAGGATCGAGCATGTTCCTCTCGTAGATGAGGTTCATGTCCGTATCCCAGATTTTGGGAAAGAGGCAGGGCAGCGGCCGTTCGCGCCGGTTCATGCCGTGAACGGGAAGCTCCTCCGCCGCGATGATGATGATCCCGGTATAGGCGGGAACGGCGGCGGCGGCAAGCGCGTGGGGAATTTCCGCCGGCCGGCTGTGGCGTATCAGTTCCGCGCTGAGCCCCGAAAGGCTGAGGAAATAGCTGGACAGCATTTTTGACAGATCGGCGGAAAGGGAAGGGGGAACCGTCCGCGCGCCCAGCGCGAGGTTCTCCGCCTCCATGAGGCTGTATTCTCCCCTTCGTATCAGATCCTCCAGTGTGGAAGATGAATCGACGGGAAGGGAAAGAATGGCCGGTCTTAAAAGCCTCAGATATTCGCCTTCCACAATGGCCTGTCCCTGAAGCCTCCCCGAAGGCAGCTTGATATCCGCCGAGGCCAAATCCAGGGCAACCGACGCACGTATCTCCATTGTGTCCCATTCAACCGCCCCGTCTATGTCCACCTCCGCCGCGGCAAGAACAGCCCCGGACACAAGGAAAACCGCGACGGCAAACATTGCCGGCGTCCGCTTTGTAATTCTTTTCATAACAGTATCCTCGCACATTTCCCCGCCGCCCGAGTTATCCGGATGAGCCTGTTATCTTATCGGTACTTTCAGGGCTCTTCCTTCGCGGAGGGTTCCGTTTAATTCCATGCCGTTCGCCTGGGCCAGCGTTTCCGGATCAACCTGGAAGGCAAGGGCTATGGCCCACAGCGTTTCGCCCTTTTTGACAATATGGTTTCCCCCGAAAACAAGTTCCTCTCCGCCTCCGCTTCGACTGTAGGGATCCACGTCCCTCAGCGCGGGAATGCGGATCTCCTGTCCTATTCTCAGGTAGCGGGGATTAAGGCCGGGATTGGTGTCCCGTATGAGTTCGATGGAAACATCGTAATGACGGGACAGGGCGGAAAGCGTATCGCCGGAATGTATTGTATAATAGTAGTAATTGATGAATTTCAGATCCTGCCGTTCCAGAACCGCCGCGACGGCCCCCGCGTATTCGGCGGGCACCTTGAGCATGTAGTTCCGGCCGGGCGGGGTAATGCCCCGGACAAGCTCCCTGTTCCCGTTTCGAAGCAGCTCTTTTTCAATGCCCGCCGCTTCCGCTATGATGTCAAGATCCGCCGTCCTGCCGGCGGGAACCCTTGTCCAGTCGGGCCCCTCCGGCCACGCGTCAATGCCGAAGCGTCTGGGGTCGGACAGGATGTGGGAAACCGCTATCAGTTTGGGAATATAGTGCACCGTTTCGTTCCGCAGTTCTCCCCGGCGGCACAGGGTCCAGTAGTCCCGTATCCCGGTACGGTTGACGACGCGGCTTACCCCCCCAAGGCCCGCGTTATACGCCGCCAGCGCCAGGGCCCAGTCTCCCAGCGAACGGTAGTTGTCTTCCAGCTTTGCAAGGGCCCCCTGCGTCGCCTTCCAGAAATCCCGCCGTTCGTCCATCCACTCGTCTACTTTCATGTCAAAGGGCCCTATGCTGTTCCGCATGAACTGCCACAGCCCCATGGCCCCCGATCTGCTTTTGGCGTCGGGGAAAAAACCGGATTCAATCACCGGAAGATAGATGAGTTCGGGCGGAAGTTTCCGCGCGGCGATTTCCTGCCTTATAAAGGGAATGTATATGCCGCCCCGCTTTATCGCGGAATCAAGCCATGCTATGCCGCCGGGACTTGTGTACTGGCGGATATAGCGCTGCGTCAGGGGATCTTCCAGGCCAAGGGCGGCAAAGGATGAAAGGGAAGATGACGCGAAACCCGCCGCGCCCCGGTCCCCGGCAAGACGCGCCGGCCTCATGTAGGGGGTTTTTCGCAGCGGCCTTTCCGCGGGAATGTGTTCCTCCCGGAAAAGGGAAACCGCCGTTTCCGGCGTCAGCGCCTCCGCCCCCGGAAGAACACCGGGAAGAAAAAGAAAAAACGCCGCCGCCCGCAGTGCGCCAAACCGCGCCGGAATCTTCATGTACGCCCCCTCCTGGTCAGAATTTTTCCCCGTAATATACGCCCGCCCATTCCCAGCGTCCGTGTATTTCCGGGTCGGCGGGAAAGTTCACCTTGCGAAAGTAGAAGTACCAGAGCGAAATATACTGGGACCAGCCCCAGGTCCTCAAATACGCCTCGTTCGCGTTGGAACCGGCGTCAAGGCTGTTCGCGTAGGAGATGCGGTTTCCCCGCATAAAATCGGAAAGGTTGAATTCGGCCATGCCCGCGTCGTCGGTTTCTTCCTGCCCCCAGCTTCGGGCGAAAAAATTCACCTTGGCCCGGTACTGCCAGAGCCGGACGCTGTTTCCCCCGTCAAGGGCCGCCTTGATGTTGTCAAGAAGAACGTTGAGGTTTTCAAAGGTCCAGTCCCGCGGAGAATTGTTGAAGTCGACAAGCTGCTTCGCGTAATTGTCCGCGTTGGGAAAACCCGGAATGTTGGTTCCCATGTAGGGAAGGTAACGGGTGTAGGCCTCTATCGCCTTGTCCCATTCTCCCGTTTCCTCATGTGCCTTTCCGAGCATGAAGCTGGCCGTCCCCATGTCTATTTTTTCGGGAAAACGGTCTATCAGCTCCTGGTAGTAGCGGACCTTTTGCCCGGCCCCGTCCGAAAGGTTTATCAGGTGCCTGAGAGAGATGAGGTGTATCGATTCGCCGTTGACGGTAAGATCGGGATAATTTTTGATGACAAGCTCGAAAAACCGGGCCGCGACCGGCGCGGCGTCCTCTTGCAGGTACGCGTAGGCCGTCATCAAAAGATAATAGCTGTTGTAGGGATCGCCGGGGCGGGCGCTTGTCCATTCACCGAGGAAATTGATCAGCTTGCCGTATTCCTTGAGCCTCATGTAGCTGTTGGCGATTTCCCGGACCAGTGCGAACTGGTGTTCCCCCGGACCTGTTTCCCCGGCAAGAAGGGTAAAGAGATCCCGCAGGGCCTCCTGGTCCTGCCTGCCGCCCGTAATGTAATACGGATCGATTTCCGCCCGTTCCCTTCCGGCGCAGCCGTTCCAGAGACAAAAAACAGCCGCAAAAACCGCGATAGGGGAAAAAAAGACTTTTCTGTTCAGTTTCATGCTACACAACCGATACTATCAATGGTTTCCTCCCGTTGCAAGGGAGGGTAGTCTGTTATAATCTGTAAATATGTACTTCAAAGTTACCCGCCGGACCGCCGCGCGACTTGTATTTATTATCGGCTTTCTTCTCATGTTTCTTGGGAGTGCTTTTCTTATCGGTTCAATGACAAATATTTCCAGAGTTTCCGTATTGATATCCTTTGTTTTTGTACTTGCCGGCGTTTTGTGCGCGGTATTCGCCATCAGGCTTAACGGGCGTTCCCTGTACCTTTTTATTGCCGCCTTTTTTCTGCAGATAGGTTTTTTCCTCCTGCTTTCGGCCCTGTCCATCATTCCCGTTCCCTTTTCGCGGCTCTGGCCGCTCCTTTCGGTCTTTTCGGGATTCGCCCTCTTTCCCGCAGGCTGGCACCGTTACGGCCGTCTTCGGGGCAACTACATTGTTCCGTCTCTTTTTTTTGTCGCGCTGGGTTCGGTGCTTCTTGTCTTTTCCCTGGATTTGGTTTCCTTTTCCTTTGCCCAGTTTATACTGAGCTGGTGGCCCCTGCTTCTGGTACTGGCCGGATTTACCCTTGTACTGATTTCGCTTGGCACCAGAAACAGTTCCGGGGACGCCAGACGGTGAAGATTCCGGCGTTTTTTGCCGTTCTGTTTTTTTTTCTGTTCGCGGCCTGCGGGAACCGGGAGGCCGTCCGGGAAACCCCGCCTGAAGGCGCTCCCGGAGGAAGCGGCGGCGAAAGTCCGGGGACCGTGCCCACAGGCCGTCCGGCAGGCACGGCCGATGAAATACGGCGTCTTACCGAGGCGGGCGTTCCTTCCGCCCTGCTCCGTTCCGTGGAATTGATACGGGCCAGGGACCTTGAGGCGACCGAATTCGGCAGGGTGATGAACGGCGTCAACGCGGCCCTGCTCGGCGCCCTCTACGCCGATCTGCGTCCGCCGCTTCCCGCCGTCGATCTTCCCCAGACCCACGTCTATGCCCGCATCCTCCGGGATGCCGGGCGGGGCGGCTATGTTCCCCAGCCGGACTCGTCCGACTACCTGGAGTGCGTCCTTCCCTTTCTGGCTCTTACCGCCGAGACGCGGAAGGAGGCGCTTGAGGCCGCCCTTCCCGATCTCGGGCGGGCCGGGGAACTTAACCCCACGTCGGTGCTTGCCCCCTATTTTACGGGCATTGTGTACGAGCGGACGGGGAATCTTGCCGAAGCGGAGACTTCCTACGAAAAGGCCTGGGAGCTTTCTTCCGAATGTTATCCCGCCGCGCTGGGCCGGATACGGGTACTCGACAGATCGGGCCGGAAAGATGAAGCCAGGCGCATGCTGTCGGATCTGGTAATAAGTTACCCCGACAACATGGGAATAAAGCGCCAGCTTGCCGTTTTCTACTACGAAAACAGGGACTGGTCCCGCGCGGAAGCGGCCATCGCGGAGGTTCTTCAACAGAACAGCCGGGACGGGGAATTTCTCCTTATGCGGGCCCATGTCCTTGTGGAGGAAGGCCAGTCCCTTCAGGCGCAGGGGCCCCTGGATCTGTACGCATCGGGCAACACGGCCAACAACAGACTCTACCTCTTCCTCCGCGCCCGTGTTCAAATGGAAGCCCACCGGAACCGGGACGCGGCCCTCAACTACATCCGTTCAATGCTGCGGCTTTCTTCCGTTGATGACGAGGCCACGGTATACGCCGCCCGGCTCCTCATGGAATCGGGGAGAAGCGAGGATCAGAGTGAAGGCCGGGAACTGCTTTCCCGTCTCCTGCGCGCCCCGTCGCCTTCCCTTGCCGTCACAAGCCTTGCACTCAAGGACGCGGTGCGCCGGGAAGACTGGCGGGAGGCGCAGAGCCGCCTTGCCCGGCTTCTTGACGAACGGCGTTCTTTTGAGGATCTTCTTGACGCCTATACCGTGGAACGGGGACTGGGAAACAACGCGCGGGCCCTTGCCTACGCGCGGGAACTTTACGAACGGGATCTTTCCAGCGACGAGGGGATTATCGCCTATGTTTCCGCCCTTGTCGATACGGGCCGGCAGGAGGAGGCGGCCCGCATGATAGAAAGCCGCCTTTCGCTCGCCGCCGGGGGAACCGTCAAAAGCAGGTACTACTACCTGCGCAGCCGTATCCGGACCGGGGAAGAGGCGATTATGGGCGATCTTCGTTCCAGCCTCTTTGAGGATCCCCGCAATGTCGACTCTCTTGTCGCCATGTTCGAGATTTACCACCGCCGCCGCGACGAAAGGCGGGCGGTGTACTACCTGAAACAGGCCCTGGCCCTGGCCCCGGACAATCCGCAGCTCAGGCGTTACGAACGGGAATATTCAGGCGCCCTGAATTAGGGTAACGCTGATTAACTTGTGGCTAATCAGCGTTACCCTCTGTTTTTTCTCGTTTTCATGAGGCAATGCGCCATATGGAAAAAAAAGAGCCCCGGTGTTATAGTGGATGCAAGGAGCCAGAAATCCGAATGAAGAAATATGTATGCGACGCGTGCGGTTATATCTACGATCCCGAAGCCGGCGATCCTGGCGGCGGCGTAAAACCCGGAACCTCCTTTGACGATATTCCGGATGGATGGGTCTGCCCCCTCTGCGGACTGGGCAAGGATTCTTTTTCTCCTGTTGATTAGGGTACTATGCTGTCACGAACGGATTTTATCTTTACCATAGGCTACGACGGACCGGCGGCGGTGGTGGACAGCCAGGCAAAACGCCGCTACGGTTCCCTTTCCACACGGGAATTGGCCGAAAAGGGCCTTTTTCGCGCCGCCTACTGCTCGGCGGTCTGGTCGAAGGATCCTGGGGAAATGGAAATACTGGTTGAACTGTACAACAGGACGGCCGGAACATCCCTGACTGTATCTTCGGCCCTTGACCGGCTTTTCGGCGTTTTTCCCGTCGAGGTCAAAAGGGCGCTTGTCATCTGAACGGTCCTGCCCCTACTTGCCGCACCGCATGACTACGGCGTTTTTACCGGCGGAGCCTCCCGCCAGGGAGCTGGGGAAATAGGTGTATGTTCCGGTTCCTGTCTGGTAACCCGTGAGATAGAGCGAATTGCCGCCCAGGACCATGCCCAAAAACTCGGAATCCGCAGCCCCCGCGCTTACCGTGCGGGCATATTGGGCGGTTCCCCCGTCATTGTACTTTACAAGTAATGAATTAGTCCCCGCAGCCGTGGCGGCCGCGCTAATGCCGCCGCCGTAGGTAAAGGGGCCTGTCCCCGTCTGGTAGCCCGCAATATAGACGCCCGATCCTTCAACGGCAAGCTTGGTGAACGCGCCGGCCCCGCCTGTTTCGGCGGTTTTGGCCCAAATGGCCGCGCCGTCCGCCGCGTTGAATTTGACCAGTACCGCGTTTATGCCTGTCGAGGGCCCGGCAGCGAAGACGCCGCCGCCGTAATCACGAGTGTCTGTGCCGTTCTGGGTTCCTGCGGCGTACACCGCGCCGCCGTAGACCGCCAGTTCCCGAAAGCTTGCGTTACTGCCGCCCTGGGCCTTCTTTGCCCAGAGCGCGTTCCCGGCGCCGTTCCATTTGACGATGATGGCGCTGTAGCCTGAGCCTAACGGCGGCTGGCCGTTGAAGACAAGTGAGTCGCCGTTATTGTATCCCCCGGTATAAATAGACCCGTCGGCGCCAACGGCAAGGGCGCCGAAATAGTGAGTAAAACTGCCCGATCCGGTTTGGACCCACTGGGCGGTGAGGGTGGCGTCGTACTTGACAAGGACGGCGGTATCGTAGGAGGAATTGGCGGTAATCTGGCCGTTGCCGTAATCGGCGACGCCGTATTTCATGCCCGTAGCATAGACGTTCTCCGAGGAATCAACGGCAATTTTTCCAAATGGCACATAACTGCTGGTGGTGGTCGGGGCTGTCTGGTAAAGCGGTATCCCGCCGGACGAATATTTTACGATTACCCCCGCATCTGTGGTCGTCCCGGTCGTTATGTTGGCAAGGCCAAAATTATACGTTATACCGCTGCCCCCCGTGTTTCCGGTTACATATATATCGCCGGAACCGCCCAGGGCAATACTGACGAAAGATGAGTTGCCGCTTCCCGACATAACGCCGCTTGCCCACTGGGCCCTTCCCTGTGGGTCGTATTTTACCATTACGGCGTTCTCGTAGGCGCCGCCGGCGGGCCCGGTAAAGGTAGTCCCGTTGCCAAAATCCACGGTTCCGTTCCCAATAGTACGCCCCACACAGTAGGCGTTGCCTTGGGAATCCACGGCAATGTCCAGAAAACGCGATTCGGCGCTTCCGGCGGTAACCGCCGCGTACCAGCTTTCGCTTCCCGCCGTTCCCGTTCCTGTTCCTCCTCCTGTATCCGGCTGCGCAAAGCCCGGCGGCGTGGTGACGGCTTCGAGTTCCCCCTTGAACATGCGGTTGAGCCACGGATTCGGGCAGCCCGGAACGCACAAGGCAAAAAGGACGGCGGCGGCCGCGAAAAGGCGGCGTTTTACGGTATTCTTCATATCACCTTCCTCATCGTTTCATCCCCCAAAGCAAAAACCCGCGCCGAATCCCGAAGGGTAGGCGTAGCGGACAAAGGGTTCAAGGAAGACGGGCGCGCCGTTGTGCAGGAAGTAGAACCGCATCCCCGCCGCCGCCTCCCCCAGCGCCTGCGGAAGGACGGTTGCCGCGGAGTCCGGGCCGATAAAGGCGCTGTAAACTCCCCCGCCCGCCCCGGCCTGTATAAAGAAGGCCCGGCGGGGATGCGCGGCGTTATACCCTAAAAGCGCGCCCTGTACAAGAAAGTACCAGCGGAAAAAAGCCGCCCCCTCAACGGAGGCCATCTGTTTGGTGTCGCTACCGGCCCCGAATTTTACTCCAAGGGTAAAACGGGGCGAAAGGTTGTAGGCGCCGTAGAGGACAAGGCCCCCCGCCACACCGCGGAAAGAAATGGTAGAAAGTTCAAGACCCGCCCCGCCGGTAAACGTTCCCGCGGTTTGTCCGTGCAGGGCGGGAACAAAGAGGAGCGGGAGGAAACAAAACACAACGCGGGAAAAACCGCCTCTCAAACTACTTGATATATTTCGGGGGGGGG
>JAIRXH010000114.1 GCA_031268385.1 Treponema sp.
GGCTGGAGGGCAAGTCCAGGAAGGCCCAGAAAACACAGCCCCGTCAGGGGCTGCGTTTGTTTGTGCGTCTGGACTTGAAGGGCGGAGCCCGCGTGGTCAGTTGCTTCGAACAAAGGCGTCGCTGTAGCCTGAACTCTTGAAGCGTTCAAGAAGAGCTCCGCTTTCACCCAGATTCACCGGTCCCAGAAGAATACGGTACACCGGACTGTCCATGTTTCCCCCGTTTTGAACGACAATGGGATAGCTCTTTCCTATGCGGGAAATCGCCGGTTCCACCGCGTCCACTCTGCTGTACGCGCCCAGCTGCAGGTAATATTTTCCCTCTTCAAGACTGCTTACCAGCGGCACCGAAAAGACGCCGGCCAGGACAGGCCCTGGTTCGGAGGGAATACCGGCGTCCCGTTCGGACGGCGCGGATGTTTCGGGGACGGGGGGAATAACGGAGGCGGGCGGTATGGTGTACCAGTCTTCCGGGGGACGTTCGTCCGAGGGCACCATGGTCAACTCCGTTATGGCGCCGCCTTCCGTTTCCGCAATCAATCCGTTTTCTTCAGGCGTTTCACCTAGTTCGCCCGTCTCCGCCTGAGAAGACGCCTCAGGAGGCGCCGCTTCCGCCAAATCCGGGGAAAGCGGAGGGGATTGGGGCGGCTGCGGGGAAGAGGATGCCTCAGGCTGTTCTCCGGGAACGGGGACCGCCCAGGCGAGATCCGGTTCCCTTCCCTCCGTTCCGGAAGCGGCCGGAGGACTGTAATAATCGGGAACGTCGATGATGTCTTCCCCGGTATGTTCCCCGTCCGGAGGGCCTTCCCTGGCAATGCCCGCCGCGGGATCTTCGGCGGTCCCGCCTTCTCCGGCAATGCCCTCCCGCTCAGTCTTTTCCCCGGCGGATCCTTCCGCGGTGGATCCTTCCGGGGCGGCGCTTTCCCCGGGAACTTCCCGGATCTCTTCGGTGGTTTTGGCGCCCGGTTTTTCTTCAGACGTTCCGGCCGGATTTTCCGCGGCAATGCGCGCCGCGGGATCAAAATCGGGATCGCCGGAAGAGGCCAGTCCTTCGGTAAAAAGGGAGAACGCTATCGGATCCTGCGGCTGAACCATTCTGATCCTGCCTACCGCTCTGGCCCTCAAGCCTATGTTCCGGGCGGCGTCCCGCGACAGTACCGCCAAAAGTCCGGGTGTATCAAGGGAACCGGCCACGATAACCCTGATGCTTTTCCCCGTTTCAAGGTTCGTCACATCCACAACCGTATTGCGGGGAAAGGAATTGGTGACCGCGTAGTATCCGTCGTCAGGCAGTTCACCGTCCGCCGAAACCGAAGCCGCGCCTTCCCATACCGAGGCGCCGGTGAGGAACACAAGTACCGGCAATAATAACAATGGCAGGCATCTTTTCATACATCTTTCCTTGTTGCTGTCGTTTTACGTGTCACTGAGACGGGGCAGGAGCTTTCTGACTTCCTGTTTCACCCAGACAAATTCATCATCCATCGAACTATTCGTCTTTTCCGTACACAGCTGTTCAAAGAGCATGCGGTACGGACTGGTTGTAAAAATCCGCAGCGATACCTGCCGCGGCTTTATGTCCGCGGTTTCCGTTTCTGAATCGGACCGGTACTCCAGAATGGCGACGATAAAAAAATCCATGCCCCCCTCGGCCGCTTCCGCTATATCATCCCTTGCCTCGTCGGGAAGTTCCCCGCCGGGCTTGTTCTTCAGCCTGAGTGTGGGAACATTGCTGACGATGTGTCCCGCGTCAAAAAAAACATCCAGCAGACTGTTTTCCCAGAGGCTTGAGTAGGTGTTGACGCCGGCTTCCGGGGGAAGCCCCGTTTCCACTACAAGAAAGGAAACCGCCGCCGCCTCAAGGGAAACGCCGAGGCCCGCGAGCAGGAACAGTACGGCGATCTTTTTAAAAGCCATGGAATCCTCCCCGTTCAGTGGACTTGTTTGGTAACCAAACAAGTCTTGCGATTTTTCAGGCCAAAGCCAGGCTTTAGCCTTACAAAATCGCGTTTTGAAGCGGAATTTGTTCAATAACTGAAGTTATTGAACAACTCTAGTATCGGTAAAAAAAGAACGCCGCCTGAGCGCTTTTATTTCGGGGAGATCCGCTGCCCGGAGCTCCGGGGAGGCTCGTTCGGAATTTTCCGCCGTGTTTTGTCCGCGCTTCACTTTCCGTCCCGGTTTCGGTATACTCTTTTTTGTGAATTATTACGCTCTTCAGGTAAAAACCAGGGGAGAACAAAAGTACATCAGGCTGTTTAAGGCCCTCCACCCCGATATTGCCATTCCGTTCTATTTTCCGCGGAGAGAGATAGACATACGCCGGAAGGGAAAGATCATCCGTTCCACCACCGCCATATTTCCCGGCTACATATTCGCGGAACTTGATCCCGGCGACAGCATCATGAAATACCAGTGGTCCATGCGGCGTACCGACGGTTTTTTCCGCTTTCTCCGTTCCAACAGGGATATTTCCCCCCTCGCGGACAGGGATCTGGAACTGGTGCTCCATTTCATCAAAAAGACGGGAACCGTCGCGGGAAAATCGAAAGTATATTTTGATGAAAATTCCCGCATCGTTGTTACCGAGGGGCCCCTCATGGGACTTGAGGGAATGATAATAAAGGTCGATAAAAGAAAAGGGAGGGCAAAGATCAGGCTTGATCTGTACGACGATTCATTTTCCGTCGATCTCGCCTTTGAGACAATAGGAAAACTGGAACGGCAGTGAGCGGGATCTTTCGCTTAATTTCATGACGACAAAAAATTCGGGCCGCCTCTACATTATCGGGGCAGGATTCGCCGGCCAGACCCTCGCGAACGAGATCGGGCGCAAGGCCATATTCGGCGAAGTGGTGGCCTTTCTGGACGACGATCCCGAAAAAATAGGCCGCCGCATCGAGGGCGTCCCCGTTCTGGGCCCCATACGCGATGTTGCCCGGCTGCTGCGGATGAACCCCGCCGATGAGGCGATCATCGCCATTCCGGGGGCGAGCCGCGAATACCTCAAGGAAATTTACGAGATCCTCAAAAAAGCCGGATTTGTCAAAATACGCATACTCCCCGGAATTTCCCAGATCATCGAAGGAGACGCCCATCTTATACAGACCCGTTTCATAGATCCCCAGGATCTCCTTGGCCGGACCCCTGTGGCCGTCAATCTGAGGCAGAGCCTTGCGTACCTGCGGGGAAAACGGGTGCTGGTAACCGGGGCCGGAGGCTCCATAGGAAGCGAACTCTGCCGGCAGCTCCTCTCCGGCGGCGCGGAACGGCTCTATCTTTTTGGCCACGGCGAGAATTCGATCTACCAGATAGACCGGGAACTCAGGCTTCTCCAGGAAGAAGGGGTCGGTGAAAAGGCTGCCCTGGTGCCGGTCATAGGGGATCTGAAAGACGGAAACTACATGGACTATATTCTGGGGAAGCTCAAGGCGGACGTGGTGTTTCACACCGCCGCCTACAAACATGTGCCCCTCATGGAAGAAAATCCCGTGGCGGCCATAGAGAACAACCTCATGGGTACGGACAACCTTATCCGCGCGGCGCGGAAACACGGGGTCAAACGCTTTGTCCACATCACCACCGACAAGGCTGTGGAACCGGTATCGGTGTACGGGGTTTCCAAGTACCTCTGTGAACAGCTGGTGCTGGAAACCGCCCTTAACGCCGGGAACGGTTCCGGGGAAGATTTCATGGTAGTCCGTTTCGGCAATGTCCTCGGTTCGCGCGGTTCCATCATGCCCCTCTTCCAGAAACAGATCGAAAAGGGCGGCCCGGTCACGGTAACCCACCCCGAAATGCGCCGCTGGTTCATGACCATTCCCGAAGCCTGTTCCCTGGTGCTCAAGGCGGGCGGCGTCGGTGAAAACGGCAGGCTCTACCTTCTGGATATGGGGGAACCGGTACGCATACGGGATCTCGCCGAACAGATGATACGTTTCTACGGTTTTACCCCCGAATCCGACATAGCCATTGAATACATAGGCCTCCGTCCCGGCGAACGGCTTGACGAGCAGCTTTGGAGCGCCGATGAAACGCCTGAAAAAACAGAACACGGCCGCATCCTCAGGGTGCGGAAGAAGGGCGGAAAAGCGGGGGACATGGCGGTCCTTATGGAAAAACTCAAACCCGTCTGCCGTTTCGATCCGCGAAAAAGCGGGCAGTACCGGAACGCCTCTCTTTTAAGGGAGATCCTCGCCGAAGCCGTCCCCTGCTTCGGCGAGGAGAGCCGGGCCCGCGCCGAAAGCGCCGGACCGGCCGTGCGGCACTTCGAAAGGGAAAGGGCGTTCCGGCCCGAAGCGGCGGCCGTTCATGGAAGCTGAGCCAATTCCCTTTGCCCGTCCCTTTTTCGGCAGGGAAGAAGAGGAGGCGGCAATCCGGGTGCTCAGGTCGGGCTGGCTGACCACGGGAAAAGAGACCCTTGCCTTCGAGGGAGAATTCGCGGATTTTCTCGCGGGCGCCGCCGTGTCCGCGGCTGCCGGGCCCCCGGCCGTTCCCCTTGAAAAGCCCTTTTGTCTCGCGGTAAATTCCGCCACTTCCGGCCTGCATCTGGCCCTTGCCGCGTCGGGCGTGGGACACGGCGATCTGGTGCTGGTTCCTTCCTATACCTTTGTATCCACCGCCGAGACGGCTCTGTACCTTGGGGCGGAACCGGTTTTCGTCGATGTCGCGCCCGGATCTTTTCACATGGACACAGGCGCCCTCGAGGAAACCCTCACACGGCTTGCATCGGGCCTTCCCGCGTACAGGAGAAGGGGAAAAGATTTCGGCCCGAGGGGAAAGGCGGCGGCGGTTATCCCCGTTCATTTCGGCGGCCTCCCCTGCCCCATGACCGTACTCGAAACGGCCCGCCGCTTCGGCGCCGCCGTGATAGAAGACGCGGCCCATGCCTTTCCTTCCCGTGTCGAGGGGGGCTGCGCGGGAACCTTTGGGGACATGGGCGTGTTTTCGTTTTACGCGACAAAGACCATCACCACAGGAGAAGGGGGCATGGTGGTATGCCGGAACGGGGAGACGGCGGAACATATACGCGCGCTCAGGTCCCACGGCATAGACCGGGCCGTCTGGAACCGCTACACCGACACAAAAGCCCCCTGGTACTATGAAGTGACGGAACAGGGGTACAAATACAACCTCCCCGACATTCTGGGGGCTGTCGGCCGTGTCCAGCTTTCACGGGCCGAAACGCTCCTTGCCATGCGCGAGGCAACGGCCCGGCGCTATGACCAGGCGTTCGGGAACGAGGAGGCTCTGACAATCCCCCCGACAGGTCAGGGCGACGCGCGGCATCTTTATCCCCTGCGTCTTGACACCGGAAAACTTTCGGTGTCAAGGGATGTTTTTATTGAAAAACTCCAGGAAAGGGGGATAGGCGCGTCGGTGCATTTTATCCCCCTGCACAGCATGCCCTATTACCGGGAACGCCAGAATCTTGAAGAAGGCGATTTCCCCAGGACCATGGAAAGCTACCGGAGGGAAATTTCCCTTCCCCTCTGGCCCGGCATGACGGAGGCGATGACCGAAAGGGTTATCAGGATGGTCAAAGCCCTGATACGCGAATATAATAAATAATATGGAAAGCGTCCCCTTTACCGGAGACATCTCGCCGAAGCCGCTCCTCTACGGCCTTACCCTGCGTTCGCCCGTTGCCAGAGGGCGGCTGCGAAAGATTGAATGTCCCCGCCTTCCGGGGTCCTTTCTCCTCATTACCGCCGCCGACATTCCCGGCAAAAATACCCTTGTGGATTTTCCCGTTCCCGTTCTGGCCGGGGATGAACTTTCGTATGCAGGCGAACCGGTCGGAATTCTGGCGGGACCGGATCAGGCAAAGCTGAAAGAATACGCGGACCGGATCAGGGTAATCGCCGAAGAGGACGCCCAGGCGCCTGTCTTTACCGGTCACGGTATCAAGCCCGGCGTGATCCTCGCCGAACGCAACATCAGTTCAGGCGATACCGGCGCCGCCTTCGCGGAGGCCGCGACCGTGACAAGCGGCGAATACAAAACCGGCATACAGGAGCACTGGTACGCCGAGCCTTTGGGGGCGGTGGCGCTCTACACCCCGGAAGAGGCCCAGATAACCATACGAACCGCCACCCAGTGGCCCTACCACGTCAAACATTCCGCCGCCGCTGTGCTTGACATAGCCCCGTCCCGGATCTTCGTGGAAAGCACCGCCATAGGCCTGCACATGGACGGCAAGATCTGGTATCCCTCGCTGGTATCCTCTCAGGCCGCCCTGGTCGCCTTCATCATGAAAAAAAATGTCAAACTTGTCCTTACAAGGGAGGAAGATTTTCTCTATTCTCCCAAACGGAATGCATCCGAAATACAGATACGCAGCGCGCTGGGAGAAAAGGGAGAACTTCTGGCGCTTGAGATCAATGTCGAAGTCAACCTGGGCGCGGGGGGGATCTTCGCCGGTGAAATTCTCGATCAAACCTGTCTGGGGGCGCTGGGAAACTACCGGACGAAGAACCTGAAACTTTCAGGCAAGGCGCTCGGAACAAACCTTCCTCCCCAGGGGCCCCTCTCCGGCTTCGGCCTTGCCCAGGGACTCTTCGCCATGGAACGGCACGTATCCCGAACAGCCGACATCCTGCGCGCCGATCCCGGCGAATGGCGGAAAAACAACCACATCCGCCGGGGGGACAATCTTGCCATAGGCGTTCCCGTGAAAGATCCCCCCCCGGTGGAACAGCTGCTGGATACGGCGTCCGCCATGAGCGACTACCGGCGCAAATGGGCCAGTTATGAACTCCTCCGCCAGAGCCGGAAGAAGAGCGGCGATTATGAACAGAGGGAACCGCTGCGGGGCATAGGCATAGCCTCCGCCTGGCAGGGCAGCGGTTTTTTATACACCGGGTCCGACAGGGGGCTTTATTCGGTGGAACTGACGCTGGAAAAAAACGGCTCCCTGGAAATCAAAACCAGTATGGTTACTTCCAACAACAGCTATACCCGTATCTGGGGGAACCTCGCCTCCGAAATTCTCGCCATAGACGCCGGCATGGTCCGCGTCATATCCGGCCTCACCGAGCGCGTCCCCGATTCGGGACCCGCGAGTCTTTCCCGCAACATCACCGTCCTTACCAGGCTTGTGGAAAGCGCCTGCCTTGCCATCAGGAAACTGCGCTTTCGCGATCCCCTGCCCATCACGGTACGCCGCGGCAGCCGGCCGGCCAGGGGAACCGCCTGGGAGGGGGTCATTCCCGCCGGCGCCGTTTGTGAATCCGTCCGTAATGACGCCGGAGAGGTTTTTGACAAAAACAGCCTTTCCCGCCTCTCCTGGGCCGCCGCTGTTGTGGAAGTGGAAATAGATCCGGTGACGTATACCCCCGGTATACGGGGCGTCTGGCTTGGCGTGGACGGCGGAAAAATCCTGCTTGAGGAAAGGGCCAGGCGCTGCCTCAAGGCCGAAGTCATACAGGCGCTGGGCTGGGCGGCCCTTGAACATCCGCAGTACGGGGAAGGACGCCTGGGTGGGGAAAAGGCGGCCGACTACAACATACCCGATATAAGGACCATTCCGCCTGTCAACATCGACTTTATCTGGAACGACACGGCCGATCCCCGGGGCATAGGGGAACTTCCCTCAGGCTGCGTTCCCGCCGCCTTCGTACAGGCGGCATCCCAGGCCATGGATCATCCGTTTTCGACGATTCCCCTTACCGCCCTTGATATATGGGAAGCGGGCAGACTCAAAAAAAAGGAGCAGGACCTGTGACAATCGGTTTTATATTGAACGGCGAAGACGTGGTCGTCAGAACCGACGCGGACATAAGGCTCGTCGACATACTCAGGGTGGAATTCGGACTTCTGGGTTCAAAATGCGGCTGTTCAAGCGGCAGGTGCGGTTCCTGTTCCGTGTTTTTTAACGGCGCCATAACCCAGTCCTGCCTCATACCCGCCTTCAGAATCAGGGGAAGTGAAGTAATCACCATCGAAGGCTTTTCCCAGACCGACGAATTCCAGGATATTGTCTCGGGCTTTTCCCGGACCGGCCTTGAAAACTGCGGGTTCTGCAATAACGGCAAGATCCTTTCGGCCGAAGCCCTGCTGGAACAGAACCCCCGTCCTTCCAGGGAGGAGGTACTCGCCGGTTTCATCGGCGTGCGCTGCCGCTGTACCGATCCCGAAAGTCTCGTGGCGGCAGTTCAGTGCGTGGCCGAGATACGGCAGCGGAGGCTCTATGGCCGCTCAGCATGATCAGGTTTTTTTCCCCGCCTCCTTTCAGGAACTCTTTTCGTCCTGGGCCCGCTTTCCCGACGCCCTTCCGTTCGCCGGGGGCACAGCCTTCATCCGGAACCAGGGCGCGCATATACCGGAGCTTCCCCAGGGCATACTTTCCCTTGACCGCCTCGAGGAACTTCACCGCGTAACCAGAACCGAACGGTATCTGGAAATGGGCGCCATGGTAAAACTTGACGACATCATACGGCTTGGCAAGATCGTTCCCGAAGCCCTGAGGTTGTGCCTGGAAGGCATAGGCAGCCCGCAGCTCCGCGGCCTTGCCACCATAGGGGGGAACATCTGTTTCAGGGACAGGCGGCTTGACGCCGCTTCGGCCATGACCGCCCTTGACGCGGTATTCGAGCTGCGGAACGCCCAGAGCACCCGCTGGATATCCGCCGCGCGTTTTTTTTCCTTTTCAGGCCCCCCCGCCCTTAACCAGGGGGAACTGCTTACCCGCATCAGGGTTCCCCTGGACCAGTGGAACTATACGGTGTACCGTACATTCGGGAACAGCCTTGACGCCGGGGGAAGTTTTGTATTTCTCATGAAAAACCAGAAAAACGTCCTCAGCGATATACGGCTCGTATGTGCCGGAAAGGGGATACTTCGGGATAAAAACACCGAAACGCTGCTCATCGGAAAACAGCTTCCCCTCAGCATCCGGGACGCCGAAGATTTTATGGATCACTGGCGTACCTTCCTTTCCGCGCTGGAAGATCCAGGACCGTTCATCCGGGCGGAGATCGTCAACTTCGTGGAAACCCTCATCCTCAATCTGGCCGACTGATCCCTTCCCCCCCGCGCCGAAGATCCCCCGCGCGCGGTTTCCCGGCACAGCCGTGTACGTTCGCCATCCGCCGCTTTCTTTCAGGACCGCGTGAACCTGTTCCGCTTCCCGGCGGAAGGGGTCCCTGGGAACATGCCGGGCTTCCCCTGTTTACCGGCAGCAACTCCGCTCGCCATGACCGTTTCCCCGGCCGAAACGACAAACAAGCCGGGGCGGGAGGCGTTCCCGAAACGTGACGTTGCGGGAACGCCTCCGGCTATAACGATTATAACTCGAGTTATAACGAAAATTTCCCGGGTTATAATGATTATAACCCGGGTTATAATGAAAATTTCCCGGGTTATAATGACGATACCCGAGTTATAATGAAAATTTCCCGGGTTATAACGAAAATAACTCGAGTTATAATGATTATTTCCCGGGTTATAACGGCCGTTTCCGCCCTTTCCGGCGGCGCGGGCGGCCCTTTTCCGGCCATGACAGGCGCTGTATAAAGTGTGGTTCGGGGTATATCCGGCATAATCCACGCTATCCGTGGGGTAGCGGGGGTAACGGCGCCGGTAAGTAACCACTAGCCGCGTGCGTGGAGTTTTCGCGGCGCGAAAACTCCCCAGCCGAAGGCGAAACGCTTTTTCGGCTTCGGCACGGCGCGAATGGGAAGAGGAAGGCAACCACTAACCTCACCAACTGTACGAACTTCCCGTTCGATATTCATGATTTTCCCTTATGTTCGTGATGGTTCGTGTGGTTAGTGGTGAATTCTCTTTTTATTCGTGAGGGTCTGTGAAG